>JBMYRY010000029.1:0-12501 GCA_049602795.1 Bradymonadia bacterium | reverse complement strand
GTCGAACCGATCGATCAAAGCGATGGCGCGTTTAAGTTCCGATTCCGCTTGCTCTAACTCGAAGTTCTCATAAGCGTTGCGCGCATCTTCAAGTAGACGCTCCACATCGCCTTCAGCACGTCGAAACGAACGCTGTCCAAAGGCTGGGGTAAGCGCTCCCAAGACCATCACAATTAACAAAGCGAATATGTAAGAATGTCGTCGTGAACTAATCATGGTCGGACAATATGAAACTCTACTCGGCGGTTAGCAGCGCGACCTTCCTCGGTTAGATTGGTATCAATCGGCTGTTCTTCTCCAAAGCCCTTCGCCTCAAGTCTCGCCCCTGCAATCCCCTGCTGCTCAAGGAATGTTCGCACAGAGTCAGCGCGCTCAGAAGAGAGCTTCAAGTTATACGCATCTGGTCCCCGGCTATCCGTATGCCCTTCAATCCGAACGCGAACTGACTGACGAGATTTGAGCGCTTGCGCGACTTCACGTAGTAGCTCAAACGAGCGTTCCATGATTTCGGCCTTCCCTGTGGTGAAGAATATCTTCTGCTTCAATTCTATTCTGTCTTCCTTAACAACGATGGTCTTATAAATGTCTGGGCAGCCGTCATCATCGGCATCCCCATCTTGGTCCTCGGGCTCATCCGGACATTTATCTCGGGAATCTGGAATGCGGTCGCGGTCATTATCCTCATCTGGACATCCATCCTCGTCTTCGAATCCATCCTTATCTTCAGGTCGATCTGGACAGTTATCTACCTCGTCAAGGAAACCATCGCCATCACGGTCCCGAGTTAAATCTGGACACCCGTCTGCATCTTCGACCCCGTCAAAGTCTTCTCGTTCCTTCGGGCATCGATCAACACTGTCTAGAATGCCGTCGCCGTCTGTGTCCTGATCTTCAGGACAGCCGTCGCGGTCGGCATTCCCATCGAAATCTTCTGGCTTATCTGGACATGCATCCAGCGTGTCAATGATACCATCACCGTCACGGTCACCTTCGCATTGTGGTCGCCCCGCGGTTCCGAGCGCGACTTTTGCATCAGTTTCGGCTTGGTCCATATGTTCCGCCGCTCGAATGAGAGCGCCCTGGCGATACTCAAGTTCTGTGAATGCCAAGTGTGCTAGCGCTGAGGCATAGCGGTCAGGTGCACACTTCATAGCTGGGCGCTCTACGCGCTCCAATTTAGTCTTTAACGCTGCCGACTTCTCAAGTAACACCTTGCCACGAGCACAACCAAGGGCGGTCAAAAGCAGGACCGCTCCCAAAAAACAATAGACCGTCGATAAGCCACGCTTTGCAGTTTCAAACATCATTTCGCTTGCTCAGCCTCCGACGCCTCTTTGCTCTCTTTCGCCTTTCGAGCCTCTTCCAACAACTCCGCTTTTCGCGCTTCCGTTTGCCGCTGAGCATCTGCTGCCCACTTGAACGCAGTACTCGCTAATTCCACCGCATCCTGATAACAAGCGTACCCCTCTTCTTCACGAGCCTTCTCCAAATACAAAACAGCGCCTTGATATTCGAAAGGAGCATACTTAGGCGCATCGACTTTCTTAGCTTTCTCCAGCTCTGCCCGCGCATCTGAAATTTTGGTTGAGGCGGTGATCGGACCACACCCGAATAAGGCGATGCCGACGGCGATGAAAAGTGATGGAACGGCAGATGCCATGATACCTCGCATGTTTCGACAAGTAAGAAAGACTCGTGGGACGATTAAATGACGCAATCGGGCGAGTGTCAAGATTGTCATGAGGATTAGGGCTGAATAAGCATTTCAGCCGAGGATCTGCTCGATTTCTCCTCGAACGCTCTCTTCATCAGATTCCTGGGCAACGGAGAGTTCTTGTACGAGGAGGTCTTGCGCCATGTCATACACTCGCCGCTCTCCGTAGGATAGTTGCTTATCCTGACGTGTCAGATGGAGATCGCGGAGGACTTGAGCAACATCCGCAAGATTACCGCTTTGGATCTTTTCAAGATATCGACGATATCGGCGGTTCCAGTTGGGCTCATCGACCACAATTTCGTCAGCAGCTAAAACGTCCAAAACATCAGCGATTTGTTCCTCGCCCACAAGTGGACGCAACCCAACGCGTTCTACGTTCGCTACCGGCACCCTGATAGTGTCGTCTGAATCTAACCGCCTCAAAATGTAGACGCGACTTGTAAATCCCGATATTTCCACATCTTCAATACCAAGGATCTCAGTTACCCCTTGTACTGGGTATACAGCTTTGTCGCCTACGCTAAATGTCACTATCTCGTCTCCAAATCCGCTTTGTTGAAATAATACCTTCGAACTAGAGTACTACTTTTCGACCCTATAATGAAACCTCAAATTGAAGTTTAGCCGCTGTAGTACTAGATTGCAGGCTAATTTCTGGGGTTTAGGAGAGTCCCCGAGACATGGAAAGAAGGCGACCTGTTGAGTACTGCCCCAGTTTCGCCTCTAGATCAGCATCGTTACGACCGAGCGTCTTGAGAACGAGTGCGCTTACGAGCTTCTCGCGAGTGCCGAAAGACGCTTTCAGTGCTTGTTCACGCTCGTGCAATGTAATGAGCTTACGATTGCTAACGCGCATCAGTCTCTCGGTTAATTCAGCATCGCCCTCATCGGTCTGTCGCTGAACGAGACCAACGAGTTGCTCAACTAACTTTGCCTTGCTTCCGAACTTTTCCTTTACGGTATGCAGTGGTGTTGTCATCTTTTACATCCTTTGATAGTTCAATGTACTAGGGAGGCGGGTAACTAACACGGAGACGCTCAATGTGCAACAGTTCAGCACACAAAACTCGACGCAGACATGACGCGACCTTCTGGTTAGTGTGGTTATTAACGATAAGCTGCGCTGCCTCCCACCCTTCGCACGCCAATTCACCTAAGCCAGAGAGCATTGTAGTTCGCACATCCACAGAGAGCTACGGTATCTCCGAAACTCGACGTCTGTTTGAAGAAGCACGAGTCGTCGCATCGCTCCAAACCGATCGTTCGTTGACCCTCAAGCAACTTTCAGATTTCGCCGACCGCTATCGGGTACTCACAGAACACCTTCAACTACGATTAATGAGTTTGAAGGCCCCTAAAAAGGCTGAAATGATAGTCATTCAGCAATTAGCCTCAAAGATTCTGAACGGATATTCCCTCACGGAGGCGCTCGAAAAATCTGAACCAGCCCAGACTTCGCCCGAGGCAATCGAGCGTCTGGCAGTTCGAGTCGCAAGTAGCTCCGAGGTTGTAAAAGAGGCGTTAAGGCTGCTCATTCAGAGAGAATACTTAATCAATCAATTGCAAAAAAAACTGCCTCAATCTTACATGCTGATCAATTGGTACGAGCAGAATCTGTCCGTTGATTTTGAAGGGCTCGCAGTACCCCGTGTGCCGACGTCTCGGGAAATTGACCGCGCTCTTGGCAGACTTCAACCGGAAATTGCTACGGCATACGAAAAGAATCGACGTCGCTTTAATAGACCACCGAAGATCATGGCTAACCGCATTCGAGTTCGCTGGTCGAGACCACGCACACCGGACTCCGATCGCACAATTCGCTCTAAGATTGCGACGCTCAAGATGGCTCGTGAATCGGGACAAACATTTGAAGAGGTTCTCAGCCAGACAGGTGACCAACATGCCATTCGTAAGGGCGGTCGAGTGACGCTCAATGCAAATGCGTATCCATCGTTAGCAAATTTAAAGGCGGGCACAATAACGCCGCTGATGGAAGATGACGTGGGCGTGTCGTTTTACGAAATCAAGCTTCATACACCAGCTTTTACGAGACCTCTTTCCACACAAACAGTTCAACGGGAACTCGCAGCTGAGATACTGAGAGAGACCGATCAACTTCCATCTGCCTACCGCGTCGCTCAGCAACTCTCCGACCTTTGGGTAAGCCTACCGGAACGAATCACCTCCGAACTCTCTCGCATTCAAGGGTCAAAGCGTATCAGTCGAGGACAATTTGCTCCCTATGCAAGTAACCAAATCCCGGGAGTAGGATTATCCGAAGCCGGCACTGTTCATCTGCAGCAACTTAAGACGGGTAAGGTCTCTGGACAACCTGTCCGAATTCGACAGGACTATCTGGTATTCAAAGTCATCAACTGGACAGTACCTGCCCTGGCTGATTGGTGGCAAGAAGCGCCACGCTTTTGGCGAACATATGAGCCTCAGGCGAGGCAAAACCTGATCCGAAGTTGGCTGAAGGTTCACGGCACCGATCAGCAGGTCAAGGTCGACAAACCGACACTCGCTCAAATGTCTTTAGAAATCGAAGATCCCTAACCTTACTGCAGCCTACGCACAGTCTCACTCTGCGCTTCTACCGACTTCGGAAATCGCTTGATGAGTTTTTGAGCTAACTTTTTCGCCAGCTCTACACCATTTGGGACCCGTTCGATATCATCTCGGTCCACAACCACGAGCGTCTGGTAGGTTTGGATTAAGGCGATTGCAGCTCGACGCCATTGCCCGCCGGTGTCTGGAAAAGTGGTGACGATTGTTTCCAACCGCTTTCGGGCAGCCCAAGGGCGATCGCGTTTCAGATAGAATTGAGCAACGTATAGTTCATAGTCAGCCAACGACTCTCGACAGATGCGCCTCATTCTCTTGGCTTCCTTAACGCGTTTGTCTCTTGGGTAACGATTGAGAAAGCGATCCAGTGAGGTGATGGTGTCCTTTGTCGGTCCCTTGTCGCGCTCAAACGAGGGTGGAAATATGGAAAAATCAGATGGGCGTTGCTTAAAGAACGCTTCACTTTCACGAAAGAGAGCGGTGGGGACTTCAGGGTGTTCTGGGTAACTGCGCACAAAGAGGCGGAACACATCGATCGCTTCAATATATTTTTCCTCTCTAAAGTACACCTCGCCAACCGCGAGGGACGATAAAGCTGCGTACGAACTGAAAGGAAATTCATTTTTGACCTGATTGAAGGCGGTCATTGCCTCTAGGTAATTCCCATCCTCGAGGAGTTCTTGCCCTTCTCGATAGGTCTGCTCAGCACGATCACGATAGCTCGTACTTCCAGAAGTGCCGCCACACGCGATGGCTAGCAGTAAAATAGCGAAGTGTAGTACTTTCATGATCAATGGCTCTATCACCGGTTGCTTAAAGGTGCAACTACCAATCCTTACGGAGGTCGGCTACAACGTACACACGCCACCCCCGATTGAGAGGCTATCGCATGAGAAAAGTGAAACTAATTCGTATGCTCATGAGCAGCATCCTGCTCATCTTAAGCGGCACCACCTGCTACGCCTTCGACACTCTCGATGGAACGAGGGCTCGATGGCAAAGCATGCCGATCTCTTACTCAATCGATTCTCACTCCCCGGATGTTGACCTTGCTCGAGAGAGAGATGCCATCGCAGCGGCATTCAACGCGTGGTCTAATGTTTCAGGTGCCTCCATTCAATTCCGTACGGCGTCGAGCGGTCTCATTACAGTCGATTTTGACCGACGCTGGCCGCGAGAATGGGGTCAAGAAGCCGCCGGTATTACGATCACGAACAGACGTAATTCGAGAATATCATCCGCTGAAATTCATTTTAATAATGAGTTTTTTCAGTGGTCTACGAACGGCTCGCCTACAATGACCGATATTCAGGGCGTTGCCACTCATGAGATTGGACATGCCATTGGATTTGGTCACAGCTTCTACTTCGAATCAACCATGTACTGGAGCGGTGGAGATGCTCGATTGCGTACCCTCGCGCCAGATGACCAACGGGGCATTCGATTTCTGTACGGTCCCGCCGACAATCAATCTGGACGTATGTGTGACACGTGTTTGACCAATGATGACTGCGAGAACTTTTGCATCGGTCTCGAACGAGGACGAGCTCATTGTGGACAAGCCTGCAATTCGGCGTCGGATTGTCCAAACAATGCGGAGTGTTACGAGTTGACCAATGGTAGTCGAAGTTGCGCTCCTCTCGCTTTTGCATGCTCTGACGACCCCATTCTGGCTGATGGAAGCCGACTGGCATTAGCACCTGGTGAATATTGCTTTGGCGCCGACCAATGTAGAAACGGTTCACTGTGCCTACCGCTCGAAACCTCAGCCGAATGCATCAGCAGTTGCAACCCCAGCAACAACACATGCCCTGGCGGTGGTGAATGTTACGCAACAGGCGATCCGGACAACCCCGGTCTATGTATTCCACCAGGCAACGTGCCCGAAGGCGGCGTTTGTGGCTCGTTTCAGAACCGTTGCCAAGATGGACTGGAGTGCGCGTATATCGGTGACCGACCCCGATGTTTCTCTTATTGTCAACCTGGCGGTCAGTGCGCACCAGGGTTCGGATGTAGTCCATTTGATAGTACACGATGGGTGTGTCTTGCCCTTGACGGGCCACAAGAGGGTCAACCCTGCATCGACAATCTTTGTGCGGGGGGGCTGACGTGTATGAACGTAGGCGGTCAATCCATCTGTACCGAAGGATGTCTGCCAGAAGAAAGCATCAACTGTGACGATGGGAGACGCTGCTTTACAATTCGAGACGGTGTGGGCGGCTGTTCTCCGGGTACCGTTCAAAATGGAGACCCCTGCACCCAAAACTTGGAATGTGAAGGCGGTTACTGTTTATTCCAACGCGGGGAACGCCTGTGTGCACAAGGCTGTGAAGGCAACGCGGACTGCGGTAACGATGAAACGTGTCAGACGCTCAATAGCGGAGAGATGGTCTGCCTCGCATCCAATCAAGGGACGGATGTTGTTGCCGTAGATAGTGAAACAATAAACCCCATGCCTATTGACCAATCGACGAGACCACCCGTTGAAGCAGATATGTCCCCCACTACATATCCAGATGCCGAACGTCCCGGTATAAATTTCCCCCCGGCGTTCGCCGATGACCCTGCAGACGACTCAGATTCTGGGTTCAAATGCTCGAGTAGCCGGACTGCTCAATCCAGCCCCTTTTCAATTCTAACGCTGTTTGTTCTCATTTTGAATTTAGTGGTCGTTCGTCGCGTCCCAAACCGTGGAGGCTCCAGAAATGCGTAAAGTAAACTCAATATTGATCGGCTTATTGTTCTGGTCGACGACCGTCCAAGGCACAACCATCATGCCTTTAACAATCGAACAAAGGGTCGCCAAGGCTGACCGAGTTGCGGTCGCCATCGTGGAGTCCGTTAACTACATCAAGTCCGCCACACAACATCGAATCTACACGGTAACGAAGCTTCGTGTTCTCGAACCACTTAAAGGGTCAATCAAACAAGGTCTTAGCCTCACGGTTCGTCAGATTGGAGGAACGATCGGCGAGTGGACCCAACATGTCCCAGGAGATGCCACGTTCATAGCAGGTCAAGAGGTGCTGGTTTTTCTTCGCCATGACCCTAGGGATGACCTCCATTTCCTTGTGGGGATGGCACAGGGAAAGATCGATGTTGATATCGCTGCAAATAAGATCAGCCAAGCTCGCCCGTTCGAACGGCTTCCTCATCGCCCGACGCTCAAAGTACGGTCTACGACCATCTCTAGAGACCCCTTACACTTATCCTCTCTCCTTGAGCGGATTCGTCGGAGCTTATCCCCTTCTCCCTAACTGGCATGTGATACACACTTTTTTCTCTATCATTTCAGTCCACCCAAGATCACCAAACTCAGTCCCTTACAGTCAGCCGTTTAGGCCCAAATCATCTCCTAAAAAAGAAACTCGCCCCCCTTAACATTTGTAAACACGCAATCGGTGATGTAGGAAATACCCAGGATTTCAGTTAGGGATTCAAACATGTCAAATCTAGCCATACTCCATCAGTTTATCGCCGAGTTGGCTCGTTCTAAACGAGTCTTGCTGGTTGGCAATGACTTTGAGCTTCTTCAACGCCTCGCCATGACAGAACTCTCCGAATTAATTATCTGCGACAGCAGTGCAGATCCGAATGCACCTGACGGGCTCACCCCACTCGGGTCACTTCTTCGATTTCGCGCTGATACAAAGGAGCGCCCTCGCTCGAAAGACCTGATCATTGATCTTTCGGGTCTGCTCAATAAAGCCGAAGTGGAGCGTCTATTAAAGAAATCCGGTCAATACATTTGCGTCAAAAAACGGCGCTTCGGTGGCTTCACCGCCCAACCAATCGAAGTCCGTTCACTGCAGGCATCCTTAATCGGTCAGACGACCGCTTCACCTCCTCTGTCCTGGTCGCTCGCGGAAAAAGATCCGTCCAATGCTCCCGATGACACCTGGTGGATGTTCACACGCGAAGCCTTTGAATTACCCAATCTGGTCATCGCTCACGACTGGGGGCATCAAACCAATCCAAAACAGGCGGAGCAGGCAGAAAGACTCAGACAAGATGTAGAGACTGCAGAGCTGGAGATACAGCGGTTAAAGACCCAACTGGTCGACGCTCAACGCCAACAAAGGGAAACCGTCGCGGAACTCAAGCAGAGCGGAACACGCAATGCTGAGTTAGAAAAATCAAATCGATCGCTTCAAACGAAAGTTGACCAACTCAACCTAACAACCAAAGAGCTTGAGAAGGAAAACGATGAACTGTCTTCCGCCGCCGCTAGACTCAAGGCAGACGAAAATCGATTCGTACGACTCGAACAAAGATTTGAAGCATTTCGCACCGAAAGTCAGAAGGAGATCGAAGGTCTAGAATCAGAGTTGCGAGCGCTCGCTTCACCAGGTCAAGATCGACAAGCATTGATGAAAGAACGTGATGCGCTGAAGAAACAAATTGGTCGGATCAAGAAAGGTTTCGACGATTTATTTGGAAAAGGTTTAGCTGGTAAAAAGTTACCAAAGATCCCCCCCTTGGAATACGACCGTTCCGAGGCACCGTTCGATTTGTGGTTAGATCGAACGGCGCTGCTACTCCGCACACAGCAAAGCGAACTTAGTACTCTGAAGGCAGCGAAGAAAGACCTACAGGGTGAAATGAAGCGGCTTGAAAAGCAGCTTTTGCGCGCCCAAGCGAAAACCGTAAACACGAAACAGATCAAGCCACTTTCGGTCAACATCTCTGCGGTCACATCAAGCAAGCGAGAGCATCACCTGCAGTCGCTTCTTGAGTCAGAGATTCAACGTAATGCTCAACTCGAAAAGTCATTCAAGCTCACGCTCAAACGCGTCTCCAAAGTAACCGACGCGTATGACGCTCTTCGAGACCAACTAAAAATGATTGAAGCGGCCCAGAATGCGGAGCGTGGTCATCGTCTCGCCGCTGAGGCAGATCAAAGATTACTGCGTCAAGAATTGATGGCAACCCATCGAGAACTCGAAGAGCGCGGTACAATGCTCGATACCTACGCAAGTTTGCAGGAATTGCTGTCGAACAGCTTAAACCAGGCAGAGGAAGCACGGTTAGATGCCGAAGACGCGCGACGACTCGCCGATGAGAACTTAAAGATCCTGCAGGACGAGTTCGAGCGTCTAACTGAGCAGGGATTGAGTAAATGAAGTTATCAACACGCTGTAAATATGCAGTCATGGCCTTATTCGACATGGCTTACAACAGCCCAGGCTCTGGTACTCAAGTCCGACAGATCGCTGAAAGACAAGAGATTCCAATGCGTTTTTTGGAGCAAATTTTCCAAGACTTACGCCGCGCCGACATCGTCACCGGAAAAAGAGGACGAAATGGTGGGTATGTATTGGCGAAACAACCCGCCGAAATATCAATCTATGACATTGTTATCGCAACCGATGGGCCATTAGAATTCTCTAAGGCAACCAGCCATGATCTTGGATCCACCATCGACATCGCCAATTTAACCTGGCAAAAAATTGAAAAGGAGTTTGCTGTCACACTCGAACAGCATACTTTGAAGGGCATGGTGGATCGCGCCATCGACCTAGGTGTTCCAAGAGGCGATCCCGGATATATGTATTTCATCTGATGTCGTTGCTCGGGATAGACGCTTTGCACTCTACCCAAAACCATGAGCGAAACGTGTCTCACTCGCGTACACTGTAGCGCAAGACGCGACGGTCCGTAAGACTGGCATCGTCATGGACTTGTCCAAACCACGAGAAAGGAAATCCAATTCTTGTCCGCTCTCCTTCCCAAACACATTGAGGCTAAATTGGAACAACTCAAGACGTCTCTTCGAGAGATGTCACGTATTGTGATTGCACTGTCTGGAGGCGTAGATAGTGGTCTGCTTCTCCGAGTTGCGACTGAAGTATGTCCCGGTAAAGTCACTTCAATTACAGCCGTATCAGCGAGTTTATCATCAGAAGAGCGTTCGCATGCTGCCCTACTGGCAAAACGATACCAGTCAATGCATATAGAATTAGAGACAGGAGAATTGGAACAGGAAGCTTATCGTTTGAACATGGGCAATCGTTGCTACTTCTGTCGCAAGGCATTGTTCGATGAAGCGAGTATCCTCGTGCGAGCGAAAGCCCTAGGCACCTTGTGCTATGGGGCAATCATGGATGACCTACAAGAAGACAGACCCGGAATGAAAGCCGCCGAAGAATATGCCGTCCGAGCACCGCTTATCGAAGCAGGCTTCACAAAGGAAGAAATCCGTCTGCTCGCGCGTCATTATCAGATGAGCATCTGGAACAAACCCGCCGCTCCATGCCTTGCCTCTCGTTTCCCGACGGGGACGGAAGTCACAGCAGCACGACTCGCACAAGTTGAACAATGTGAGCGCGCGCTCGCCGAACTTGGCTTAATTCAATTTCGGGCGCGATATTACGTGGACACCGTTCGAATCGAACTCGACCCGTCAGGGCTTGCCCGGGTGAATCAAGATCATTCTTTTCTCAGTGCAGTAAAGAACTGTGGACTACTCGCTGGTTTTGAGCGGGTCGACATCGATCCACGAGGCTATCGAACAGGATCTGTTCATCAAGACGGCTTACTCTCCGTGTCTGAGCCGTCTTGATCCGGGGTCAAACTCCCACTGATATCCATCGCTCGCGCACTATGGGTTAAAGCGCCGACAGCAATGAGATGGACGCCCGTCTCAGCAAATTGGGCAATCGACTCCAAGTCAATCCCACCACTTGCCTCTAAAGTCACCCTGGCCCCGTGCCTCTGAACGGCTTGCTTAACTTCTGATACAGAAAAATTATCGAGAAGTACGATGTCGGCACCGGCGGTCACCGCTTGATCAAGCTCCTCCAAATCTTCCACTTCAATCTCCACCTTCAAGCCGTGTACGCCAAATGCTTTAGCCCGCTGCACCGCTTCTGCAATAGAGCCTACCTCACGCAAATGGTTCTCCTTAATCAACCAGCCCCGATCCAAACCAGAGCGATGATTAATCGCACCGCCAATACGCGTGGCATATTTTTCCAACAGTCGATGACCAGGCAGCGTTTTGCGAGTATCTAACAAACGAGCATTGGTGTGACTGATGCGCTCTACATACTTCGACGTCAATGTGGCTATCCCCGACAAGCGTTGCAAGAAGTTGAGTGCCGGTCTCTCAAACGCAAGGAGGGCACGAGTCAGTCCGCGGTATCTTGCAATGGTATCGCCGGGGACACACATTTCGCCGTCAGCAATGCGTTGACCTGGTTCGCTTTCAAGCTCAAATCTTTTTGCCAAGGTGTCCAGAACTACCTGTCCACATACCATCATCGACTCTTTAGCAATCAATGATAATTGCCCAGTCGCCGTCTGGGGAATCAGCGCATCAGCCGTGATGTCACCCATCGCGTAGTCCTCAGCGATCGCGATATCGAGCAGCGAATTCAATAGAGGTGAATGGTTCATAAAATTTTCACTCTTTTCAACATTGTCTCTGGTTACCTTACAGCCATTCTCCAGCAGGATACGATGTCCACGCGAAAAGCCTCTCTCCGCCAATTAACCTCTCACTTGTCCAACGGAGTGAGTAACGCAATGATCTCACTTAAATCCAAACAAATTGAATAGCATCATTAGATTAATTGTCGAGTTATAGTGTATTCGCAGCTCAAAACTGCTAACAGCCGTCCATTAGACTCTTGTGGAGAAGAGCGATGAAGATTCAAGTAATGGTCTTGCTGATGTGCCTACTCGCGTTTCAGCCCGCACGAGGAGAACCTACAGCACTCTTCAACAGTGCAAAGGAGATCCAAAGAGACATCGAAGCCCTACGAGGACAGAAGATCTCTGGACAACTCAAAATGGGGGTGGTCAGCAAAAAGGACATCCTTAAGTTTTTAGAGCAAAGAATCGCCGAAGAATACAGCTCCGAAGAATTTCGTCGGGCGGAACTCCAACTAAAGCTACTCCGTCTCATCCCATGGGATTTTGACTATCGAACAGAACTTAAAGCAATTTATGTCGACCAAATTGGAGGGTTTTACGACCACAAAAAACAAGAACTCTTTATTGCTGACTGGCTGCCGGGATTCAGCCAAAAGCCTGTTCTGGCACATGAGATTTTTCATGCCGTTCAAGTACAGGAATGGGACACAGCTAAGCTACTCGACTCAAAGACACTCCCGACGGACAGGCTCCTCGCTCATCAAGCACTCCTTGAGGGGGACGCAACCATAGTCATGATGCAATACATGCTCGGCGGTCTAAATCAGAATGAAGAGATGCTA
>JBMYRY010000028.1:0-12519 GCA_049602795.1 Bradymonadia bacterium | reverse complement strand
TACGTCGGTCCCACCATGGCGTTGGGTAGAAAATATCTACGACATCCACACTCTCGTCTGGAATCACTCTCGAAAACACTGTTCGAGCATCCATTCTCCAAACGTGAAGGTTCGTTAACCCAAGCCCCTGCGCCAATGATGAAACTTCGGTCACACGGCGTTTGCGTACCTCAATGCCCAAACATTGCCAACTCGGGTTGCGGCTGGCGATGTCGATTAGTCGAAAGCCGTGATCAAACCCTACCTCGACGAACATCGAGGAGGATTGGTTAACGAAATTACGGACAAATTCCACTTCATGTCTCACATGAGGTTGATCAATGAGGCGACTGCCGTAAAGCGCTCCGGGAATCCCAGTATCAGTTTTATTCATTCATACACCAGCCACATCAAAAAACAGACCGCATCCATCCTTCGACCTCGGGAAGGTGAACGCCAAGCTGAAGTTTTACACTCGATGCACCGTTCATTTCCGCCTCATCAAGCTCAATCCACATTTGATCGGTCTCCACAGCGATTTGAGAAAAAATCTTCTTGGTCAAAAACACCGTATATCTCAGCCTGAGACCCACGACGGGAGATAGGTCGACGGCATCGGGTTCGCTGGCAACAATCAATACCCCTCCGGCCGCAGCCCCAACCCCAACTGCGCCAAGCGGGGTGTGCATATCGAAGTATCCAGCAACGCCCCCTCCCCAGCGCCGAAATCGAAACGCAACTTGATCCGATTCAGTACCAAGATACGAGCGGTCAACTTTAAATTCGTTCTCAAACACATCCGCCACAATCTCTGGACTAAGAAATGGGTGATAATCCCACCGTCGATAACCTGAGGGATGACTGACGCTCGTGATCACGAGCGAGCCAATTGGCGAGTAAGCATCCACAGGTATGCCATTCGCAAGGTTGCCTTGGACCCGATTGTTGCCGGCTGCGAGAGCGAACGCATCAGGGACAAACGAAATGTACTGTCTGGCGTAATCAACCACCGTTTCTTTGCGGACTGCCAGCGCAACCTCAGGTGGTACCATTGCTTCGATTACAATGGGGTCAGCGGTCTGTACCAAATGAAGATCTGTAACCTCTGCTCGTAAGGCAATCGGCAGCCAAGATTGCGATTGTTCAGGTTGGTTTTCGATACGTCCGGTATCAGTCTTGCCGACAGGTTCATCCACCATTTGAGGCGATGCGGTGGAATCACGCGTAGGGGTATTGGACTCGCCAATCGCCGCAGACTTCACGATGAGCGTCCCCATCTCCACTCCATCTGTGTCAGTTGAAGCTGTCGAAGGATCTACGGCATCCTTAGGCATGTTGACCTGGTCGAGTACCTTATCGACGTCGAGTCTCACCAATTTGTCTACGCCGGTCTCGAAGCCGAAGCGGTAGACTTTTAACTTTTCAGTCTCATCAAGCTCTCGGAACTCTGTCGGCAGTCGGGTAATTCGCTGCTGTTTATACAATCTATCAGTGGGTATGTAGTCTGCACAGAGTCGTGAGCCATGAACGCTCTTCTTCCACAATTGAGCCAGATGGTCCCGGTGTTCCACACTCAATTGAGGTGGCATCTCTAAACCACATCGAATCTCAGGCTTAAGCGACGATGCATTCCCTCTGGTCTTTAGAGCAATATAGCTCGGACATTGGAAGCCTGCCCCACTCACCGTATCGACCAAACTTCCGACAAACACACCGCTCGCAAGCGCAAATCCAACACCAAATGTGGAAAGCGCAGGACCACTGATCAACATGAGGGGAGAATTTTCGAGCGGCGTTTGCCACCAACCAAAATCGCAATCGATACGATGCCGACGATGCTGAAGCCCTTGACCCGTTCGAAGTATAAGTCTCGGTTCGGGCAGTAGATCGACGAACAAAGGAGTTTTTCCTAAGAATTGACCGTCCCGATCATACACCGGTTCCCCACGCACGGGTGAATCTACTGAGGTGATCGTGCGGCTGCCACCTACTGTGCCGCATCCCAGCAAAATACCAAGCGTTAGCCCGCAGCTCCCGATGTACTTAATGCATAACTTCATGGTCCGAAACTTAACGGCTTATCATAGGTGATGACAACAGAATGCGTACGCTGTTTGCTGGACATCAGGACTAAAGAACTTCACAGGTCACGGCGATTCATGGCTTTTCTTGATGGATTGGTTGATTAGCTCTACTCTTCGTGTGCTTCAAGGATTAATTGGGACACCAAGATGACCTTACCGAAAATCTCGCTGTGTATGATCGTTAAAAATGAATCAAGGTTTCTCGCAGACTGCCTCGATTCAGCTCAATCTGTGTGCAGTCAAATGATTGTCATTGATACAGGCTCTGACGACCAAAGTATCGAGATCGCGCGCCGAAAAGGAGCAGAAGTCTATGAACATCCATGGCCTGGACATTTTTCTAAAGCTCGCAATATCTCGCTGTCTTACGCAACCGGTGATTGGATTCTCATTCTGGACGGCGACGAGATCCTAAACCAATCAACACTCGAAGAACTCACGGCAATTACGTCTGCCGAATCAACAACTCAAGCTTACGAATTTGAGATTGTGAATTTCTCAACAGAAGAAGCATCTCTCGAGAGCGCCCATTACCAGCGACAAGTAAGACTGTTTCGCAATCGCCCCGAACATCGATATGCCGGATTGATTCACAACCAACTCGTCAATACAGAAACAAATGTCGCATTGGCGGGTCCATTTCTACCCATTCAGGTCTATCATTACGGATATATCCCATCGGTCTGGAGCGCACAAAACAAAGCGGCTCGTCTCGGCATGCTCGAAAAAGCACTGAGTGAGAACCCGGAGAGCTTGTTCTGTCACTACAACCTCGCAAACCACTTGAAGATCCTAGGTGAACACGCACGAGCATTGGCACATTATCTGCCTTGTTTTGATGGGGACCTAAGTCTCCCCTGGGTGCAGATGTCATTCTTCAGCGCCGCATTCTGTGCCAACAAGATCAAGCAATTCCAATTAGCGATCGAATGCGCCGAAAAGCTTCTCGATACGCACCCGCACATTGCTGATGCGCACCTCAGACGTGCTGAGGCTTTGATGGAGTTAGGGCGCCCAGATTTGGTTATCCAAGTACTAGAACCGGTTGTGGGTCACCCAGATTTGTATGCCTTCAAGACTCAAACCACCAGATTCACGCTTCCCTATCGACTGGCTTGCGCCTATTTCAAAACCAACCAATACGAAAAGGCTCTCGGATATTTCCTCCCTCTTGCGGAGTTCACAAGCGATGAAACCGTCTTCACGCATATTTGTATTTGTGCACTACAGGTCGAAGATAGCGCCCTCGCATTGGAGTCTTATCGAGCGGGTATTGAACTCGCACCGAAGGATCCAGATTGGGTTAAGATTAAGGCGCTATTGCAGCAACACGGTGCGTGGAAAGACGCTTAACCATCTCCTAGCTAGACCCTTGAATAAGGCGGAACTTAACATTTTCTCCCTTTCCATGGTAAGGGTACCCATATGCGCTGCGGAGTACTCATAGTATTGTTCTTGATACCGTTCAGTTCGGAGGCGCAGATGTGCGTGACGAAAACGGATCCACCCCAAATCACGAACGACCCTCGTATTTGTCGCAAGGGAGCCACCCAGCTCTTTGGAAGAAAACGACGACGTAAGGCTCGTCGCTATCCATTGAGCACAGATTTCCATCTCAAGAAGTGGGCACCAAAATCCTCCACTAAGAGTAGAGCTCGGGCAAAACGCTACGCCAACCTCGTCACGAGCTCCGCGCAGCGGTTTGAAATTCCCGAGGCTTTATTGTGGGCCGTCATGCGGATCGAAAGTAACTTCATTCCGACAGCGGTCAGTCACAAGGGCGCCATCGGATTAATGCAATTGATGCCGGCAACCGCCAAAGACCTTGGGGTTGCTGACCCCTACGACCCAGAGCAAAACATCTGGGGCGCTGCGAAACTACTGCGACAACTCGCTGACCGATTCAACGGTGATACCGTCAAGGTGCTCGCCGCCTATCATGCCGGTGGAGGCGCCGTGAATAAAGCGGGCGGCATCCCCTATCCACAGACCAGAGAATACGTTGAAAAAGTCCTCTGTGCGTACGACGCCTATCAGAAATTAAATCCTACGGGCAGCTGACCTAAAGACTAAGGGCGCAGCGAAACCCAAGATCGGTTGAGTTTGTTTTTAGCGTGAGTGGCTCTCGGGCCGTCACTCGTGCTTCAAACCCCAATGACAAATAGCCTGCGCCTTTTGCGACGAAGCGCCCGCTTTCGCCTTGGACCGTCACGATCTCTTTCACATTGCCGACCATGTTCAATAGCCCATTTGAGGTCTCACCTTTCCGAAAGCTATTGACCGGCGCAACATACCGATGCCCATCCCTAGCGTCAGTAATTCTCGTCTTGTCCCATCGACCCAAATTCGCCCGCTTCTTCGACGGCAAACCGTTGCCCCACGGAAAAACCCTCTCTCCACCGCTAGTACGAACCGCAAACATCCATTCCAATTCCGTGGGCAAGCGTTTTCCCTTCCATGCGCAAAAGGATTGGGCGGCTGTCGACGATACACCGGTAACCGGAAAGCGTACTTTGTTCCATTGATGCGACGGTTTCGGACATCGATTCTCCTGCACACACTGCACATAGTCAGCGTAGTCCACCTCGGTCAAATCAAGCCCAAAAGGTGCTAATTCAATGCCCGTATTCGTGAGTTGCGGTTCGGACTTAATCTTGAGACAGCGATGATTTGCCAAGCCGAAAATTTGAGCACATGCATCGAACAAAAGTCGCCTCTGTGAATCCGTTAGCCCCTGATGCAGAAATCCACGTTCCAAACGAACCATACCCACCGGCAAGCTGGCAACTCGTTCAACCACCGCTAGCTCATTCCCCTGCACCCCCGAATCACTCAACGGTGTTGGCTGTTGTGACTTCTCAATGGTCTTCACACTCAAATCACGGATAGAAGTGATATCCGCAACCTCTGCATCTGAGGATATAGACGACGGTTGACGAGCGGCGTCGCTACCATCAAGCGCCACCCGTTCAGCAAGAGACGGTGACAGGTCCCCCGAGTCGATTGGGACAACATTCTTTGGTGCAGATGGCTGCTCGATGGCTAACGGTAACACCGCTGGACTGCTTTGCTCAGGATCACTACCAAAGTCCATCAGCCCCCACAAAAGCAAACACAACGCAAAGCCAACCCCTATCCCCAAGTGAAACGGCGACATCGCACCATTGGGCACGTTCGAAGCAGAGCGTTGGGTACGTTCAACAGGCACATGCTTGTGCACGGAACTCACTTGCTCCGCACGGTCATTACCATTCAATTTGGGGTCGTCGGGCCAAAATTGGTTTGGGTCGAGTTCAATCGTGGACGGCTCTGCTCGAGCTAGCTCTCCGTCGATGCTGCTCTCATCTTCAGGCATTGCCTGGCTCGCAGACGAATCTGACAATTGATAATTGATCGTTGAATCAACGCCCATCTGTCCAGTAATCTCATGCTCAAGCACCTCGATTTGACGCAAGGTGTGCTCAACACGAGCTACCCTTCCTTCCGCCGCCTCAATCGATTCACATTTCGACTGCAGCCACGTTTCGTGAACCTCGATCAGCGCCTCAAGTTCTTGGACACGGGCCCCACTCGTCTTCAAATCACGAACAGCGTCGTCGAGATCGGCGCTCTCGTTTTCTAGACCGAGGGTAAGTGCATTCACTTCCTTTTCGAAATAAGGAAACAAAGCCTCAGTAAATGCTTTCAGGCTCATTTCATTCTTGTAGGCTTGAAGAGCCAACCCTCCCAGACCTGACGGGAACTGATGTTCCTCAACCCAATCAACAAGCAGGGAATCAAATCCAGTCAACCTCTCGCCCTCGACGGTATCTTCAAGAGCCTGTTCCTCCGTGGGAGGAATATGTCCGGTCAGGAGGGCATATAGAAATCGACCAGCGACATGAGCAGTACTGTGCGCTTCCAATGTCTCCGAAGCAATTGGAGACAAGCCAGTAAAGATTAATCGAGGGAACTCGTGGTCGCTGGTGCTCACACGCATATCTTCAAAGCAATTCGAATTGACGACAATCTCTCGTTCATCAAGGGATTTAAGCGCGTTGGCAAACTGAAGTGTCAAGGACAGAACTTCACCAAGTCGCCATGTCGAACTGCTCGTAACAGATGCTACGGGCTCCCCATGAGAACACCGTTGAGCTATCCATACACCAGAGGGGGCGTCGGTTTTCTTGAGATATCCACAGTCACCTGTCACCAAAGACGAGACCGCATCATACCACTTCAGCAATTTTCCTTGTGCTTTCTTGTTAGCCCCCCAAATGCGCCATTTATCTTTCGTATCCTTACCGATCGCCTCATATTCGAAAAGGCCGTTGTGCCTCGAGATCTCCCGAGCGCGCCTAAGCCCCAATCTTTCGCTAATCAGTTTATCCATGTCGAGAACCTACCCATGTTCAAACCAGAAAGCTAGCCACACGGAACACGAAAGATCGGGGGTGATGTCTTAAATATCGAGGGGGATGGAGGGGTGCTCGACCATTTCACAACAGTTTCGGCAACCTGACGCCTCCAGGGCAGAGATGGGCTAAGGTTTCGCTAACCCTATTCGTAGGTAATCCCTAAGATCTGATACCCTTGCGGATCAACGCCGAAGATATCTGGCTGACCCGTGCAAACGAACTCATCGGAGTCGACGCCAAAAACGACCGAATCGCCATCAACAGCAATCGTCGCCTGACCTTGACCGGTATATTCGACAAGCACCATTCCGGATGCATCTAAGGCAACGAACTGGTCATACCCGGTCTCGACGTCGTATGAAACGGTAATTTGCATCCGAGTTGCACCCGGTACCGTCATGGTTTGTATGCCAGTCCCGTCTACAGGTGATTGGTCATTTGCGTAACTAATGAAACCGTCCGATGGAAAAGGAAAAGTCGGGATAATCTCACCTTCGAACGACGCTACGTTTGCACCATCATTGCTCAATGGAGGTACAAATTGATTTACGATGGCTAAATTCAATGTTTCCAGGTCAAGGACAAGAACGCCTAGTACAACGGCACCATCGACAACAGTGGCGAAGATGGTGGTGTTCGCACCTGCGGGGGCTTCGACGGGATCAAAAATGAGGTCAGCTTCACCGTCATTATCGACGTCAATCCCCAGGTTATAGGTGCCGGATGGTAATTCGACTCGACCTGAAACCGAGCCAAAATCCACATCCTCAAGAAGTGGCATGCCGGCGTCCAAGTTGAGAATATCCACCTGCCCCGCCGCCGACGCAAAGTGCGCAACATTCGCCGAGAAAAACGTCTCATCAGCTGTCGGACTGACGTCATTTACAACGTAGTTAAAGGTTGGATTCCCGTCGACATCCGGATAGACGAACAAGGTGCTATTGCCACGCACCTCAACGTCGATCACCTCTGTCGTGCCGATGAGCGCGCCTTCGTCATAATCCGCAGGGCTCATTGCTACCGCATTACTGACGTATGCCGCAAAAGTGTATTGTCCAGGTTGCAGGAGCGCACCGTTTAAAGTCATCTCCGCCGCTCCATCTGCAAGCCTGCCGACCACTTGTTCGCCCTTTAAGACCCAAACATCGGCAACAACGCCTGGCACCGCGTGCACGAATGTCACAACAGCGCTGCCCTGGGCGATACCGTTAATCGTAAAGGTCAGTGTATCGGTCGTACAGCCATCGGTCGCGACGAGGCTAAAGAGTGCCGACACGTCAGTCGCGCTGCCAGCAGCCGCTACAATGGCAAAGGTGTTGTCGCCATTATCCACAAAGCTTACGCCAGGCAAGTTGCCCGAGAAAGAGAGTCTCAAGGGTCTTGAGGGCTCCGCGTTGCTTTCCACAGCCACAGACGCAACGGTCGTCCCTTCAATGATTTCTTCGGGCAATCCCGTCAGACCATCGAGGTTCAAGCGTGCTGCCGATGCGCAAACTGCATCGGCGCCATCACGACCATCCTGACCATCAGCGCCATCCATGCCGTCAACGCCATCACGACCATCAGCACCATCGGCACCAGTCGCACCATTCATGCCGTCAGCGCCATTGGCTCCGGTCGCTCCAGTTTCTCCCTGGCGCCCTTGAGCACCGGCAACGCCTGCCGCGCCTTGTTTACCTTCACAACCGCCCAACGCGAGTAAACAGAGCGCTAAGGCAAGATTCACAATGAAAGTTGGCTTCATCTTATTTCTCCTCAAATCATTCACTTACGGTTAACTCATCTTTCATTTGGAGCGCACCATGCACGAAACCGAATCATAAACACAACTAAAAACGCTCACCAAACACCTCTAATGTCGAGTTCTCACGAGTCGTTCTTCCTGGTGGTTCCTTGCCCGGACACGACGTCCCCGAATCTGATTACTCTAGAGTTGAGCACCTAACGTCACGTTTCACGGCATAATCAAAAACACTCGAATTGAGTCGAGTCACATTTATGCGTATAATGTGAAACCTGAAGAGTCGGTTGCTCTAAGTAGACGGCTGAACCGAAGGACAAATTACTTATGAAACACGCACGCACGCTCGGACTTACGCTTACTCGTTTTGCTTTATGGACGTGCTTTCTTAGCCTCGGCTGCCGTTCTCCGGGGGTCCCAACAGAACCAACAGTTCCTAGCGACACCATGGAAATGATGAACGATAGTGGCCAAAGTTCAACAGGTCTGGACTCAGGGCTCCCTCAAAACGAAAGCTACGTCATTCAGCCCGCTGTACTTCCGCGACTGACGGCAACCCAATACATCAACACCGTCGAAGATATCTTTGGCGAAAATCTCCCGGTAATCCTACTCGAGTCCGACACGAACCCAGACCTTTTCTATTCCATCGGTGCGACTTCCACCGACGTCACGGAGCGTGCGATTGAGCTTTATTCTGCTGCGGCGGACCAGATCGCCTCGTATGCGCTTTCGCCAGAACGACGTGCAGAGACCATCGGTTGCAGCCCGATTACACTCGATGACCCCTGCGTCTCGCTGTTTGTCCAACGAATTGGACGGAGACTGTTCAGGCGCCCGCTCACAACCAATGAACTTGCACAGTGGCTAGACGTCGCGACCGAACTCGGTGAGAGTGATCTCAATACGGGACTGAAATATGCGCTCTCCGGCATGCTACAGTCACCGTTCTTTCTATACCGGGTCGTTACCGGTATGCCCGACCCGGTCGAACAAGACATCATGCGCCTGACCCCATTTGAAATGGCATCGCGACTGTCCTTCACATTGTTAAACCGAGGGCCTGATGAAAGACTCCTCGACGCCGCACAGAACAATGAATTGGTTGATCCACAGAGTATTCGGGAGCATGCAGAGCGTCTACTGTCGGAACCTGAAGCGCGCACCGCGGTCGAGAACTTCTTTGCGCAATACCTCGACCTCAAGCGACTCGACGAGACGTATCGTCCACTCGACCGACACCCCAACTTCTCGCCACGCCTGATCAATGCAATGGAAATGGAAGTAAAACTACTCGTGAGCAATATTGTGTTCGATAATCCACGGGATATTCGCGGCTTATTTTCCGAGCCTCAAGGCTACGTAAACTCAGATTTGGCTGACCTATACGAGATTGAAGTCGAAGGATTAACGCCTAATATTTTCGTCCCGGTCACCTTCGATGAAACCACGCCTCGAGCCGGTATTTTGACTCTGGGTGCTTTTCTGACCATGAACGCACACCCCACCGACACCTCACCCACGCTTCGAGGCAAATATATCCGAGAGAGGGTCTTCTGTCAGGAGGTGCCGGCGCCGCCCGATGACATCGATCTTAACTTGGAGCAGGATGAAGGCGAAGCGGATACACTTAGGGAGCGATTAGAGGCACATCGGGAAGACCCAGAATGTGCTGCCTGCCATAGCTTCATTGATCCACCAGGATTCCTATTCGAAAATTATGACGGTTTGGGTAAGTATCGAACCGACGCAGACGGACATCCGGTAGATGCAACGGGTGAACTCGACGGCGTGCCCTTGAATAACGCCGTCGAACTCGCAGCACATCTCGAAGACAATGCAACCTTAATCAGGTGCATGGTTACTCAGCTATATCGCCATACTCAAGGTCGACGAGAGGAGCCCGATGAACGACCGATGCTTCGGGCACTCGAAGATGAATTTGCGCTGTCTGGATATGATTTCAAATCTTTGATGTTGGCACTGGTTCAAAGTCCCGGCTTTAGAACGGTGAGCGCAGAAGGAGTAATGCCATGAAGTACCTAGGAAGACGCCAGTTCCTTAGGGGATGCGCAGGAGGACTCGCACTTGGGCTTGCGCTACCGCCGCTCGAGGCCATGTTCAACACCAAGGGCGCGTACGCCGATGGTCATGGTGACGACCCGTTTTTCGGTATTTTCTACTGGGCTAACGGACTCCCATGGCACGCCGTACACGGAGCTCAACAGGCAATGGGCAACCATGCGGATCTGTGGACGCCAAGTGAAACGGGCGCCGGTTTTTCATCGACCCCCTTACTCGAACCATTAATGCGGCATCGCCCTTCCGTCATTTCGGGGCTAGAACCCAAGACGATCATTCCTCCCACACCAGGAGGACAGGGTGATGGTCACATGCGAGGCTTTATGGTTGCTCTGACGGGAGATCGACCAAAGCCTGAGGGGTTCAATCATTCGTCTCATAGTTTGACCGCGCTTCGACCAAGTTTAGATCAGTACGTAGCCGCGCACCCTGACTTCTACCAGGACGGCTACTTTTTCCGTTCTATTGAAGCCGGTGCAAGTACCGCACGATTCCATGGTTACGGACATTGGAATGCCATTTCATACAATGGACCTGACTCTACTAATCTACCCATCATGGACCCAGGGCAACTCTACGACCGACTATTCAACATCCCTCAGGATTCCACGGACTCACTTAAACGAAGTCGGGTGCTTGACGCCGTCCTCGAAGATGCTCGAAGACTCAAACAACGGGTGGGGAGTCGCGATCGATTGCGAATCGATGCCCATCTTGCTCACATCGACTCGCTGAAGAGCCGCATCGAACGAACCGTCCCTTCTTGTGACGCACCTGCGCGCCCAGGAAATGATGGGCCGCTCGACGAAAAAGCTCGCCTCGTTGGTGAACTCATTGCCACAGCAATAAATTGTGGTTTGACGCGCGTGTTTTCATTCATGCTCACGTCACCCGCTTCCACACACGTCTTCTCAAATCTGAATGTACCAGATGGCATGCACAAGACGTGTCATGATGGACATTGGGAACGAGTTCGAGACATCACTCTCTATCAGATGGAAGCGTTTGCTGGATTCTGCGACGCCTTCGCGACAGAGCATCCAACCGGCGGAACACTTCTCGACCGCGGTTTAATATACGGCACATCGGAATACGGTGAAGGCTGGAAACATAGCGTGAAAGAACTGCCAGTCGTCCTGGTCGGACGAGCGCATGGTCGGCTCAGCGATGGCGTGCATGTGCGACGCCCTTCAGGCAATCTAGCTGAGGCACAGCTCACTGCCTTGCGGGCGCTGAATCTCAATGACGCATCCTTTGGATGGAACGGCGCAGAAACCACGACCGTCTTTGATGAACTCGTCTCATGAAAACTCAACTTTTCCCGGTGGTCCTGCTCATCATAGGTTGCGCCACCTCACCCGGTAGCAGCGACATGATGACGCCAGACGCATCCGAACCAGATGGAACCCTTCCTGTGGATGCTCTGCAGGCCGAAAGCGATGTTCACCTCGACGATCAAGGTGCCCCCGATGTTTCGCGAGTGGATGCAGAAATTCTGGAATGTGACACACTCACTCAATGTGGACAGAACTGTGTTGAGACACAGTCAGATCCATCACATTGCGGCGGCTGTGGAAGAACCTGCTTTTTTCCGAATGCTGAAGCAAACTGTGTCAACGGTCAATGCCAACTCGGCAACTGTGAGGTTGGTTTCTTTAATACCGATGCCGACGATTCAAATGGATGTGAACTGGCTGACGAATGTATCGAGGGTCAGTTGTGCGTAACGAGCTGTGATTCAGAAGGCTCTACAGTCTGCGAGTCAGGTCTACAAGAATGCTTGCCTCCGGCTGAAGTATGTAATGCTCAGGACGACAATTGTGACGACTTGTGTGATGAAGGCGGCATCTCGGGGTGTCGCGTATCTGTCGCTCGCTCTTTTGGCTCATCCGGACATGCCTATCACCGAGATCGAAGGTTTCTCACCGACCGAGGGTTTAACATCGAGAGTGCGGAGTATTTCTATGTATACACATCTCCGTTTCGCGGTATGCGCCCGATGTTTCTGTGTCCCAAAAACAATGGCAAATTCTTCCTTGCTTCTGGCACCGCCTGTGAGCCAGTCATGCGTTCACCGGTCGCTGAAATTGGCTTCTGGTCGCCGCAGCCACTCTGCGGTTCAATTCCTCTTTTCAGCCTGTACAAGGCAGATCAGGACAATCATTTTTACACCACTAGCCCCGGTGAACGAGAGTCAGTCCTCGCAAATCTAGGCTACGAGGATCGCGGCATTGCG
>JBMYRY010000027.1:0-12681 GCA_049602795.1 Bradymonadia bacterium | reverse complement strand
TGTCACCCACGTGGGCAATTGCGATGTTGTCGTTATCAACAATCGCAATGATACCCGTTGTTCCCATGCCCAATAAGTCATCGTCTTTCTGTGCTTCGTTGTAAACTCTGACATTGCTAATTCGAAGGGCGATACTCAAGTGGTTACCGATTTCGCTAAGCTTTGAGGAGGGGTCGAATGGCCATTCAAAGTCTTCTGTTTTGCTTTGGATCAATAAGTAGTCTTTGATGACCTCAATTGCCTTGGTACTTGCGACCTTGCCGGAAGAATGACCTCCCATGCCATCCGCAAGAATGAAGAGACCGGTATCTGGATCGCAAAAAACAGCATCTTCATTTTCGTCGCGAACCCGACCCGCATGGGTCACACTCACGGCTTTGACTTTCATCCTTTTGGGGCTTTCATCAATCATTGATCAACTCGCTCGCCAAGTCTTCAATGAGGGCTCGAACAGTATTCAATGCGTCTTGAGAATTTGCTTCTACTCTCATGACCAGTGCTGGCGATGTGTTGCTTGCTCTCAACAGGCCCCATCCGTCTTCCGTCCTCAGTCTTAGACCATCGATTTCAACTAGGTCATAGTTCGGGCGCAATCTGTTTTTTGCCCTCTCAACGACCTCGAACTTGATTTCATCTGGGCAGGGAATACGAACCTCGGGGGTAGCAAATACTGGGGGTAGTCCGTTCAGGAAGGCGGCGAGGTCTATCTCATTACGACCGATGAGCTCAATGAGTCTCGCGCCTGCGTAAATGCCATCATCATAGCCAAGATATCGATCGTTAAAGAAGAGATGCCCACTCATTTCTCCGGCCAGAAGAGCGCCAGTTTCCCGGAGTCTAGCCTTGATGAGTGAATGACCAACTTTCCCCATTTCTATTTGCCCACCAAGATTACGGATTCTTGTGAAGAGGATATCCGAGCACTTGACTTCAGCTAGGAAGTGGGCTTTCGGATTGGTTCTCAAGATGGACTCCGCAAACAAGAGCATCAGCTGGTCACCCCAGATAATCCGGTCATCACTCGTGATTGCGCCCAATCGGTCTGCATCACCATCAAAGGCAACGCCCACATCGGCGTTTACGAGTTTCAACTGCTCACGGAGATCAACAAGATTATGTTCTTCCGTGGGGTCAGGGTGATGAAATGGGAAGGTACCATCAGGCTCGCAATACAATGACGTAACCGTTGCGCCCATCGCTTCGTAGATTTTGGGTGCTATTGGGCCTGCCATGCCGGAGCCCGCGTCGCAGACCACATGGACCTCGCGCTCGAGCGGTCTGAGTGTGCTTAAAACGTAGTCAGCATAGGCATCCGAAATATCAACGTGCTTCAAACGTCCGTGCCCATGCTCAAACTCCTGGTGTTTGATTCGGTGTCTCATGTGCTGAATGTCATCACCGAATAGGGCCATTTTATCGATGCTGAACTTAAAACCGTTCCAGTCGCTTGGATTATGACTTCCGGTAATGGAGACTGCCGCATCCGCCTTGAGGTGAGATTCGGAGAAATAAGAGATGGGGGTTGCCACGGTGCCAAGACCGAACACGTCCACTCCACTCGCTTGGGCACCTTCGGCAAACGCTTCAAAGAGGCGAGTCCCGCTCGCACGGCAATCTCGGCCAATGGCAACACTGCGGCCACCTTTGGATACGAGCATTGAGCCAAATGCTTGCCCGAGTTGGCGTATACCATCACTACTAAAGTCGACGTCCGCTACGCCTCGAATATCGTATGCCCTAAAAACCTTCGGACCTAACATAAATCTCCCCAGTCTCGCGCCTTGGCAAGTGCCGGTATTTCCTTGACTCGCTGCACCATTTCTTTTGGACATACCAATATTGCATCATTGGTGCTCACGATCACGACAGATTCCATGCCAAGAACAGAAATCGCTGGTCCATGTGACTGAATGATGGAGTTCTTGGTGTCCACAGCAATTACTCGTCCGGCGGTGATATTACCCTCGGCATCTGAATCATTATAGTCACTTAGAGCCTCCCAACTGCCCACATCATTCCAGCCAAAATCAGAGGGAATGACTGAAATCGGATCACCGTTGGGATCATCAGAGCATGGTTCAAGAACGCCGTAATCAATGCTAATGCTTGGCAGTCTCGGGAAAACGTGTGCGAGCGTCTCGGAGAATTCGGGCGTGTCGATGGCGGGCGCTAGTTCCATTAGTCCCTGGTATAGGGCGGGTTGGTATTTTTCTAAGTCTCTAAGCATGCGCTTCGCTTGGAAAATAAACATGCCGCTGTTCCATAAATGTCGTTCACCGTCGACATAGTTTTGGGCTCGTGCCCTGTCCGGTTTTTCCACAAACTTTCGAACATTTATGGGTTCGGTGCCCTCTTTGAGTGTATCTTCGAGCTCGATGTATCCATATCCGGTTTCTGGCCGAGTAGGACGAATGCCTAGAGTGACGAGTGCACCCGTGGCGGCCGCTTGGGCTGCCCTTTTGAGCGCATGTCTAAATGCTCCGGGTGCATCGATGTGATGGTCTGAGGGCAGAACTGCGAGAATTGCGTCGGGGTCTCTTCGAGCGAGTAAGAGAGATGCAAGTCCAATGCAAGGAGCAGTGTTTCTTGCACATGGTTCCCAAAGGAACTGTTGGGGTTTGAAGCTGTGGAACAGCTGGCTCAATGGTTCGTTTAGATTTTGTCCAGCGACAATGTATTGCTCGCTTTCCGCAATCAATGGTTCGAGCCGTTTACTGGTTTCAACGATCAGCGGTTCTGCGGTTCCGAGTGCTAGACATTGTTTCGGCTTGGCTGCTCGTGAAAGAGGCCAGAATCGAGTGCCTGAGCCACCCGCCATGATCACAGCATGTAACATAGCCTATTACTCCTTGCCTTCGTCTACACCACTCTCCCAAGGCGGGCGTTCACCGATGGAGTCTTCGTCGACATCGAATGGAACATTTGAGTCACGATCTGATGATGCTGGCGTCTGAGCGGGCTGCGTCGGCGACACCTCCGCCGTGCCAACCCATGCCCGAATCTGAGGCAATAAGTCGTTTGTCCACGCCTCACTCACCCGTATTTCTAAGAACGAGCGGTAGATGAAGTTGATCATTTTTTCTAGTTCTTCAATTAAGAACATGCGCTCATAAAATCGATCCTCATCGTTCTTGGATAAGACGGCTGGTACTTGCACGGCTGAAACTGAGAGTTCAGCTGACTTAAACACGAAAGCCCACTCTTGAGCCCCCCTGACCAGTCGTACTCTGGCTTCCGTGGCTAATTTACCAAGCCTAAGCGCTGCATGTGCTTCTAAGCTTGAGGTTGGATGGCCTCCTCGAAACAAATTTTCCTGTGCGTTGACTTGGGCACCTCCGACGGTCAGTCGATCGTCAAAAAAGATGTCAAACGGATCACTTTCACTATCCAATTGATAGTGTGATTCAGAGGTCTCCGACATAAACCAAAGATAGGTTAGAAATTCACTACCCAAAAAGGCAGTTCGATTAATCTTTTCAATCAGGTCCATAATTATGCCTCCACCATCGCTTTATACATCGTCTCGTAATCGACGAACGGAGTAGGTTCTAGCTCAAGAAGACGAGCCTGAGCCTCCGTGGATAAACCAAAACTCTCTCTGGTAGCGCAGAGGTATGGACCGTGGGGGTTCAGCTTGAGTTGAAATGTCTCTTCGAATAGGTCCACAAACTCGTTGACCGCCTTTTGAGATGTTGAGAAAAATCGAACGACTCCATCATCCAGATGCCAAATTACATCAACGGCCTTTGTTGTGGGCATCGTCTTTTTTTTCATCTGCAGACGAATTCGTTCTTTGATCTCAGCAACCTCGTATCGGTTGATTCGCTCCTTGTTCTGGCTCTTCATCAGATGCCTCACTTCGGCATCTGTGTGAAGTTTGACCATCGCCGCGGGCACCTGCCAGGTATCCACCCTCATGCCGAGTACCATATAGTTCGTGTAGAGGTAGTCTGGCGTGTCTATTTCCGTCTCCAGCGGATATTGCGCATTGCACCATCCGATAGCCCGCTCGGCTTCCGATTCAGCGGACAGCGGCTTAAGCCGGTAGTGATGTATCGCTTGCTGGTATTTGACTTTCCAGTCTTCCGCGAGCGGCTCGTCGATATAGAACTGCGTGAAACTCATGTTGCCTGAAAACGCGCCCATTAACTTTCCTTTTTGTAAATCAATCTTCCGTGGCTTGGGTTTAAAGATCACCGATGGTATACGGTTCGAAGGGATTGTCCAGGGTCTCATCGCATTAATGGCTGTATTTTGCGAGCGCTGGGCATAATATGCCATAAGAACGGCTCGCTCAAGACCGGGCGCCTTTGGGATTTGGTTGTGAAGATTTTCTCTTATCTTTTGCTCATGGTTTCTATCCTAGTCACGGGTGTGGCGATGGCTGGCACAACGGACCAATCTAAGGTTGAATCTCTCGTAACGTCGGCGAGGCAGGCCTATCGCAATGGCTTGTATGAGGTTGCTGCACGTCAGTTTGCTCAGGCCTTTGAACTCAGCGGCAAGGCTGCTTATTTGTATGATGCCGCGATCAGCTTTCAGCAGGTTCAACGTTGGGATGAATGCATTGGCTATATGGGTCGATACTTAGAGCTCGCCCCAATCTCTCCAAAGCGTGATCGCGCTCGTAATGCACGAGACAATTGTTTGGCTCGCCAAGACAAAAGCCAAGAGTTGAGTATTGAAACAAACCCCGCGGGCGCAAGCATTAAGTTTAAAAACAGTAAGAGTCCGATTGTTGGTTCCACGCCGTTAAAGTTGCGACTACCACCCGGTGTTCAACGAGTGTTCATCGAGAAGCCAGGCTTTGAAACGGTGATTCGGGATATTGAGTTGAAACAAGGCACGCCATTACGCTTATCTGTGGATTTGAGAGAACTTAACGCACAGGGTTACCTCTTTGTCGATAGCAGCATTTCGGGCGCAACCGTGTTCCTGAATGGCGAATCAAAGCGCTTGACTCCCTTCGATAAAGCGATTGCCTTGAAGAAAGGCATCTATCAACTTCATCTTAATCGAGCCGGCTATGCATCCTGGACGCGTCAGATAGAGATTGAGGCACTCACAGTTCATCATGTGCCCGCACGTCTCCAACCATTAGAGAGGGGCACGACGTGGCGTACGCCGACGGGGTGGGTTACGCAAGTTGTGGGCGCGCTCTGTGTTGCTGGTGGGTATCTCGCCATGCGTTATGCGAATGACTACTACAATGATACGCCTGAATTCGAGCGTCTCGCTCACGCCGAACGTTTGGGATATGGGGTTGGAGGGGGACTGATGGGCCTTGGGATTACCCTCGTTGTTTATGATTGGTTTAACGACCCGTTTGTTGAACGTGATCGTAATCCTGCTTTTGGTCAGCCGCCACCAATGCCTAATGACGCAGTGGGTATCAAGAAATTGGAGGGTGGGCAATGAGGGCTCGTCATGCAACCCGAGTGTCTGTGTGGAGCGCACTGTTGATATTGGTGGGGTGTTCGGTCGGAAAGACACCTCCGGAGGCGACGGTGACCGTCTATGTGGAAGGGCAGTCTCAATTCTTGCTAGGGAATGATGCCTTTGCACCATGTGAACGCTTTAAATACAAAGACGGGCGTTTGTCTTTGCCAGCCAATGAAGCAATTGCGTCGGAGCGTTTGAGGTATGAAACCGTCATTGAACCATTTTGCATCGATCGGCATGAGGTGACGATTCTTCAGTACGAGCATTGCGTCTTGAGAGGGACCTGTGAGGCCCCCAAGATCACCAACATCGGCAGTCTAAACCGGAGTGACGCCGTACGTAGATATTGGTCTCAACGGGAGATGTTTGCAGATTATCCCGTCGTTGGTATCGAGTGGAGCGATGCACAAGAGTATTGCGAGTTTAGAGGGGGGCGATTACCTACCGAGGTGGAGTGGGAGTATGTGGCAAAAGGCGGTGTGTCCAATCAAGTGACCACCCTCGATGAAAATATTCTTGCGAGTATTGAATCAGATTGTAACGAGGTAAATGCAAGACTCGACCTTGGTTCATGTTCAAGTTCGATTCTTTCGGTCACAATGAATACCGCCGATGACAATGGGTTTGGCGTTGTTGGTCTTCATAGTGGTGTCTCTGAGTGGACAGCTGATGAGTACGATCCTTACGTCGGTTGTGCCCAGAACCAAGGAGACCTAGACGATGAGGCATTGGCATTGAGTGATTTGTTCTGTGATGTTGATGACCGTCTGTATCGGCGCCCGGTTGAGACTTTGCTAAGTGAGAGTGATGACGCATGTTTGAGCGCCTCTGCAGATGGCGTGAATGGTTCATGTGAGCTTGCGCAACACTTCCAAGGTGAGTGTCACGAGAGTTTCAAAGCATGCTACACGGAATGTGGACATGCCTCGGGTAGCAATGAAGAGTTAGGTCAGTCTTGTTTGACTGCCTGTTTTGAGGCGTACGAGGCGTGTGCGAATGACTGTCTCCATCCCGAGTCCCTGATCACTTGCGTACGGATGCAACTCATTGATCCTCAGGGTGAAGTGAATCGCCAAAGTTGCTTTCCTGAACCTCTTTGCAGACGCCGTGGTCCACGAAATTCACGACAAGTTCATGCGGTGCCGTCGTTTGCGAGGCGCGAACCAATGGCGCATGTTGTCAAAGGCGCAAACTTTCAAACCGACCTCGCTTGCGAGGTTCGAGCAACTAAGAGAACGGGAGCGAATAGTGCCGGGAATCTCATTGGCTTTCGTTGTGCGTTTGATGTTGGGACCCCATCTTGCGCCGTCGAGCCTGTCTCGCCCTAGCTTTTTATTCTTTTTGACCGTTTAGAGATTAAAGCAGGGGCTGCCATGGCTTGAAGAACGGCAGAGCCTACTCTAGTTCAATAATGTGCGACGATTTGGTTTTCTTCTTCTTTTCGGTGGGGGCAGAAGAAGGGCTCGCCGTAGTTCGCGACACGGGCATTGGCTCTACTTTAGACGTTGGGTTGGAGATTTTCTTCTTTGTCGTTTGTGTTCGTGAAGTCTTATTTGAGTTGGGTTTTCTCTGCAGCTGGATATGTTGGCGCGGGTTGGATTGAGTGGTGAACTTTACTGACTTGCTGATGAAGCCTGCCGTGCGTAATTCCACCACAGTATCGCCTTTAATCGTCAACTTTAGCGGTGTGTTTCCTATTTTCCGCCCATCGGCGCTACGGATGACCGATGCCTTTGGTTTGCTGGTGAGGTTGATCTCTTTTACTTGAACCGTTCGGCGATTGTCGACGGGTTTTGTTGTGGATGGGCTTTGAGGTGATGCTGTTGTGGCGGAATGTTCTATGCGCCAGAAAATAAATAGGCTCACGGTGATCAACAAGAGGGCGGATGCCCACAGTCTCGATCGTTGAACGGAGCGCGGTGGGGCAGGACGCTCATCAGATAATCTGGTAGGCTTGGGGCGTTCAACGCGCTTCGGTGAGCTTTTTTCCCAGTCGTCGAGGGCGTTAAGTAGAGCCTCAGCACTCTCAAATCGTTGTCGGGGATCCTTCTGCAAGCATCGGTGGACAATCGCTGGCAATTGTCCGTAATTGGTTGTCTCTGACAAGGGCTGAGGTAAATCGGGCACCGGCGCTTGAGCGTGGTCCATCATGATACGGAGGGGATTCTCTCCATCATAGGGGGCATGTCCTGCAAGCATTTCGAATAGAAGAATGCCGACCGAATACAGGTCACACCGATGATCGGTTTGCATGTCTTGCGCTTGCTCTGGTGCCATGTATTTTGGGGTGCCAATGATGCCGCCTGCTTGAGTCACTGTTTCCTCTGCGGATGCCTGAGTCAGTTTGGCGACGCCGAAATCAAGCACCTTAGCGAATGGACGAGTTTGGTTTTCATTAAGTATGAAGACGTTCGCGGGTTTGATGTCTCGATGCACAATGCCTACTTGATGTGCTTGGTGAAGAGAGCGGATAATTTGTGTGATTAAGTGAACCGCTAATGGGGGCGACAGAGGCCTGTTTTCTTTGATGAATGCTTTGAGTGTTTGTCCCTCTAGGAGTTCCATGACTAAGAATAGGACGTCGTTTGATTGACCATAATCGAAGACCGAAACCGTATTTGGGTGAGAGAGCTTCGAGACCACTCGGGCTTCTTTTTCGAAGCGTCGAATCATTTGAGGGTTTTGAGAGAAGTTTGAGGATAGGACCTTCACCGCGACATCCCGGTCCATGGATGTTTGGCGAGCCCGATAGACGACCCCCATGCCGCCTTCACCGAGAACTTCGATCAGTTCATACCGACCGCCCAGTACTTGTCCCGTCATAAAGGGTTTCTTGTCGGAATTCCCCAAAAGTAACCCGCTATCCGCCAGAGGCGGGCTGGGTACAAAAGACGGGTCGCCTGATTCAGAACCATGCATGTCTGTCATGAGTGATTGGTCATTTGGGCAAACTTCAAATTGCCCAGTGAAACCACATGTTGGACATTGTTTGTCCATCCGTTTAATCTCCTCACCCGTTGACGGGGCGTCCTAACGCGAGCATGCTCTCCATGCGTATAGTCTTAAGCAACAAAAAAAGGCAAGGAACAGAGTGAGACTTAATGAAGGATAATCGAAGCTATTACGACGATTTCTCTGCTTGGTACGAGCGGGGGCGCGATGAAGGTTACCATGCGTTTCTTGACCGTGCTCAACTGAATGTGATCGATCCATACATTGACAATGCCGATGTTTGTGAAATTGGATGTGGGACAGGTCTTCTCCTAAAGGAAGTTCAACCGCGAGCAAAGCGGACATTGGGTATAGACCTGAGTAGAAATATGCTGGCACAGGCTCAGCAGCGTGATCTGAGTGTGGTCCAAGCAACGGCAACTCAACTTCCGGTACCTGATGCATCGTTTGATCTGGTTTATACATTCAAAGTCCTGCCTCATGTTGAGGACATTCAAACAGCGTTACTAGAAGTTGCCCGTATTCTTCGACCGGGCGGTAGGGCGTTTCTTGAGTTTTATAATCATCGCTCGCTGCGCGGGTTCATTAAGCGTGTCAAAGCGCCAGATTCTGTCAGTGACCAGACCAATGATACTGAGGTCTTTACCCGTTATGACTCGGTATCCGGTGCAAAGAAATATTTGCCGCCTTCTCTTTCCTTTGAACGAGCACACGGCATCCGTGTGATCACCCCGGCTGCACTCTTTCATCGAATTCCAGTTGTTAAATCATTCGTTCAATGGGGTGAGTACTGTGTCCAGCACACCCCTCTCGCATCCATGTTCGGTGGATTTGTGATTCTGGAAGTTAAGCGGCACGATTGAGAGATGTATTGAGGCACATGAGGTGGGCTTCAATTTGCCTCGACCATGTGAATCGTCCTTGGTGTTCAAGTGCCCGGGCTTTGGACCCGTCAGTGATCAGTTCATCAAGTTCTGTACGCAGTATGTGAGCGAGCCCATCGACGTTTCCTTGCGGAAAGAAGCGAATGACACCACTCCCCTCAAAATCAAGGTGGCCCTGCGTGTCTGAAAGAATACAGGGGGTGCCGTGATTGATTGCTTCGCGGACTGTCACTGGCGAACCTTCTTGGCGAGTGCCTAAATGCCGTGAGGGTTGGACAACGACATCGGCTGCATCAAGAAGGGCTGTTCGCGCATTTGGCGTGAATGCACCGGTGAATCTCACAGGGATCTCCAGGCGTTGACTCAATGTCTTGAGCGCTGGGGTCTCAGGACCGTCCCCGGCGATAACCAGACAGAGATCTGGGAGTTGATGGGCACTTCTGATCAAGAGATCGAGTCCCTTAATGGGTACGTGCCGGCCGAGCGCAGCAACTAACTTTCGTTTACCCTTGAATGTCATCAGATCTTGGTAAAACGCTTCGTTTCGTGGAGACTCCTCTACGCCCATTGGGGTGATCGATAGATTTGCATGAGGTGCTTGTCCAAGGAGCTTTAGATATCGTTCTTTGAGATGAGAGCTGACAAAACTGATGCCCTGTGCCGTAGAATCAATCCGACGAATCATGGGGTTTGCGAGTTGCCGTGGGAGTTGCTCCAACAGAGCGATGTCCGAGCCATGTGCATATAAGTGGCTTGGAGTTCGTTTTGGTAAGCATAGACCCCACGGCAATAACCAATGTCCCACAAAAAGATCACCTTTATGCGCATGTTGGGCTACGACTCGGGCGATGCTCAGTGATTGGAGTAAGCCATTGAATCCTTGAGTTATTGGCGATTGGGCGAGCAAATCAGGTGCTCCTGCACTCAGGAGCAGCTTCCCCCAGGTTTTGTATTCAACATCCGCCTGTTTACCTTGAGTCCCTCGTGGCCTGAGAACAAGAGAGCTTACCCCAGCATGTTCGAGCGCGGCTCGCCATTGCGCGACGAATGAACCGGCATAGCTCATCTCGGGTCGAGGATAAGATGTGGTGCCAACCACGAGTTTCATGAACATTCCAGATCTTTGGGACCATTCGGTGGAGGTAGCGTTGATATTGGTCGCGTCATCATCTTTAACCGTCGAAGACCGGCGCGCAGTAAGATGCCTAAAATTGGTATTAGAACCTTGTAGATTCGAAGGTTAGACGTTTCGGTTCTATAGATTGGAGTCACGACAATATCGCTTACCCGTTGGCGATGAACGGCCATGAGTGACAATAAATCATTCGGATATCCGTATCCGTGGAAGAGTGTTTCGAGTGGGAGCTTCTGTAGGCATCGCGACGTGACTGCCGTAAAGCCGCATTGACTATCCATCAGCCCGCTCAATCCGGTTGCAAAGCCTGTCAAATAAGCCAGCAGGCGTGTGCCAACCCGTCGGACTAAAGGCATATTCTTACCAAAATGAGGGGCGCCGAGTCGGTTGCCTTTGGTGTAGTCTGCGTGTCCGTCAATGAGGGGATCTAAGAGCATGTAAATTTCCGCTGGGCTCATTTGATTGTCGGCGCCCATGACCACGGTGAGTTCGAGTTTAGCATTGAGTGCCGCCTTGTATCCCGACGTAATCGCTCGCCCAACTCCCTGATTCCGTTTGTGTCTAATAATCTGTATTCGCGGGTCCTTTAAACGTTGAGCCACCTCAACAGTCTTGTCGGTACTGCCATCGTCGACAACGAAGATTCGATCTACAAACGGTGGAAGTCCGCGCAGTGTTTCGGGCAGCAGCCGATCTTCATTGAATGCCGGCAGGACGACGGCAACGGAGTGTTCGCGATACATGGGGTCGGATACGCTCCTTATTTTCTTTTGTGCGGTGGGCGTAGACTTTTTCGTTTCTTCGGAAGTCGCGGCTTAAGCGGATTGACTGTGATGGGTCCCAAAACACATGTTTGGCAGGCGAGTCGCTCACGAGTGAGGTGGAAGATATTACCCATTCTGTCCTTTTCAAGCGCCGTAGGTTCACTTAATTGGTCTTCGTCTTTTTCCACTCGAACCTTACATTGAACACAGGCGCCAATACCATTGCACAGCGTATGCACTGGGGCTTTACAGCTTTGAGCAACTTCTAATAGAGTATCGCCTCGTTTTGCCTGCGCTTTCCATTCTGTGCCATCGACTTCAAAGACGACTTCAAATTTTTCTTCGCTCATTGTTAAATTATCGCCTTGCTCTCATGTAGCTCACACTTGGTTTTTCATTGAGGCGACCGTTATGTTTCAGGTCCCATTGACCTCAAAGTTCAGGGTCTCCTCATATTGCTACGCTTATATAACCATTTCCTCATCGATACCAGAGGCTAGCAAGGCGAAAGAAATTCCATCGATGAGATGAGCGAAGTGCAGATTTTGAACAAGGAGTGCTAGAGTGTTCTCGGGTGCCAGTTGGCATAAGATTACAAGAGGGCTTTTCTTTGGAGTTCGGACCATATCGGATTGTACGCCGGCTTGCCTCGGGGGGCATGGGTGAGGTCTTTTTAGCGACCTTGGAGCGTGATGGCGGCTTCCAAAAAGAGGTGGCCGTTAAGTCTGTTCATCCCAAATATATGGCTGATCCTCGCTTTATCGAATTCTTCGAGCGCGAAGCTCGCTTAGCGGCGTTACTTAACCATCGCCATATTGTTCAGATATTCGACTTTGGTCGTGATGAGAGCAGAGTATGGCTAGCAATGGAATATGTAGACGGTGTGGACCTTAAGACAGTGATGAACTGTTTGAACGGACCACTGCCATTGAGAATTTGTCTTGATGTTGTGCAAGCTGTAGCGAGAGCTCTACATTACGCCCATCGGGCGACGGATAGTCGAGGAAAACGACTAGAAATTGTGCATCGAGACATTTCCCCTCAAAATATCCTTTTGTCGTTTGAAGGTGACGTTAAGGTAGCGGACTTTGGCTTGGCACATGCGGCGGCCTTAGGACCTGATAAAGACCGTTCTTTGAAGGGCAAGTATGCCTACATGTCGCCCGAGCAGATTAATGGAACCCCGATTGATGCGAGAACAGATCAATTCAGCTTAGGGGTTGTTCTGTATGAGATCCTGACTGGGGAAAGGGCCTTTCATGATCCAGAAGGTGTCTCTGCTACTTTAGCCAAGGTTCAGGCGGGGCAGCCGGGTCTTGGCTTTGGGAATCTACGAGAAAGAGTACCCTCCGTTGTAGCGTCAATTGTAGAACGGGCACTTGATGTCAACCGAATGAGAAGGTTTCCAGATTTAGGTCACTTGGTCGATGCCCTTCGGGACGCGAATAGTGAACTCAGTGCATCAGTGCCTTCCATGGATTTGAGCGAATGGCTACGTCAACTT
>JBMYRY010000026.1:0-13538 GCA_049602795.1 Bradymonadia bacterium | reverse complement strand
CGCGTTACGCCCAACCTCTGGGTTCGCACCAGCGCCCAGCCCTTGAGTCAAATTGGCCCCGATTTGAAGTCGAACTTCGGCAGCAGAATGCTCGAGCGCCTGCTGGTCAGTGTTGGCAACGATAAAATCAACGCCCTTAAGCCCACTGTGGACCATTGTGTTAACCGCATTGCTGCCGCCACCACCAACACCCACGACTTTCAATCGAGCCCCTGAACCCTCTGTCATAAACTCGAAGAATTTGTCGTTCACAGCCTTACTCCCCTACTGTAGTCTTTTGGATCACCTTACGCACATCGCACGACATTTAGTACCCCATTCGATCGCGAGTCTCAACGCGAAAAGCTATCCTAGGTTGATTTTTATGCTCTACCCCATAATCGTCGGAACATTCCTTGGGTAGACCGCTTCTTCAATCTAATCTGACGTGTGCTGAACCATTGTAAATGTTTCATTTTCACGCCGCTCAATACCAAGCCCGCTGCAGTGGCATATCGAGGGCTGCGAACGACGTCGACCAACCCGTGAACGCCCTTTGGTTCACCACAGCCAGTAGGAATGCCCAGTACCTGTTCAGCTAACTCAGATATGCCAGGCATTGCAGCGCTACCACCGGTGATGACAACGCCTCCCGGAAAGTTAGCCAAATAACCCCATTCATCTAGATCATTAACGATCAGCGCAAACAGTTCCTCGAGTCTAGCTTCGATAATTTCACAGAGAAAGCTTCGCTTGATGACTCTTGATTTACGTGCGCCCACGCCTGGAATAGAGATCGTATCTTCAGGGGATATTTGATCGGATTGAGCCGCACCATGACTTCGCTTTAGGTGCTCAGCTTCCACAGCAGGGGTGTTGAGGCAGCCCTCGATATCTCGAGTTACATGTTCCCCTCCGATACAGAAGGTTGCCGCATGAACCAGCCCGCCTCCTTCGAAGACGCTCACATCTGTAGTGTCTGCACCAATATCAATTAAAATGACGCCACTCTGTCGTGCATCATCGGTCAATAAGAGTTCACCTTGCGCCAACGGGCTGTAGAGCACATCAACAATGGTCAACTTTGCCTTCTGGCAACAATATTCCAAAGCCTCTAGCTGAGTCATCTCACCGGTGACCATGTGAGCTTGTACTTCAAGCCGTACACCACATACGCCCAAGGGGTGTTCAATCCCTCCTCGTCCATCAACAATATAATCCTGAGGAATCACATGAAGAATTTTCACATCGGGCTGTAATTTGACCGCTTTAGCAAGATCGATGGCTGCATGAATGTCACTCACCTCGACAGTCTCCGACATGATGCGTGCCATCCCGTGACCATTGAAGCTAGACAAGTGTCTACTGGAAACCGAAAGGTAAACCTCTTTGATCTCGCAGCCTGCCATCAACTCGGCTTCATCTACCGCGGCGCGAATACTCTGCACCGCACGTTCCTGATCACAGACAACCCCTTGCTTAAAGCCAAGGGCTGGATGAGAGCCTGTCCCGATAACATCCAATTGCCCATCAGCGTGCAAGAGTCCAATCACACACTTAACGCAATGACTACCTAAGTCCAGCCCAGCTACGATGAGTTGACTGCTCATCTTGTTTCTCCTCTTGTGGTATTAGTTCCTAAAGATAATTCCGTAGTCTTCCCGTCGAGACTACGTTCTTTGACAATCGCTCGATTCAATTCCGGAGCGAGCATAATGTATTCGGCGCCGACTTGCCGCTCATCTAATGTTCGTAAGACATCTGCTAGATAAGCCAACCGTTCTTCGGTACGATCAATGCCAAGAATCACGTGCGTCGACCCGAGCATCAGTTCCCAACGACCCGCCACCCCAACATGAACACTGTCCAAATGCCCATATTTCGCGGCCTCGCTCTGTTGAAATAATCGCTCAAGAGCCAGAGCTGTTCGAACCGTCGCCTTAAAGTTTTCGGGTTCAGACTGAAACTCTTCTTTGCTCAAGCCGGTGATGACCAACGAGGGCAATTCCACCAGATCCACAGCACTCGCAAACACTTTACCCTCAGCATCTACGAGGTAGAGAGACTCAAGAGCGACGACAGCGACAGGCTTCCGCTCTTGAATGCGAACTGTCAGGTGATTCGGCAGATGCGTCTCAACAGATACATCAGCTATCCAGTCATGCTCTAAGAGCCGTTGCCGCGCCTTTAGTGCATCAAACCGAAAATAATTCGCCTCTTTATCAATACGCAGCGCAGCCAAAATCTCATCTCGCCCGACGCGGTGAGCATCTTCTACACGAACAGCAGTGATCTTAAAGTAAGGTGAGCGCTTGGCAGCATCAAAGACGCCCCAGCCAATACCCGCACATACCAACATGACAAAGAGCGCTCTCAAAACCGGTCTGAGATACACCAGGGTATCTAGGGTGACATCGGTGAGCGTAGCAAATGTTTTCCGGACATGAACTCGTCGCGATGGTCTGAAGCGATTACGACTCATACTCGCACCTCCGTCGTCATAGGTCGATTCGCGCTCTTCAACACGCGCTCAACCAATTCAGGGAAATCAATGCCTGCTGCACGCGCAATTTTCGGTACAAGACTCGTTTCCGTCATCCCGGGTAAGGTATTTGTTTCTAGTACAAACACCCCCGTGTCACCGACGAGGACATCGGTCCGGCATAAACCTTTGCACCCCAAAGCTTTATGTGCGCGAAAGGCCATCTCTTCAGCCGTGGTCACGTCTGCCGGTGAAAGGCGTGGTGGAATGAAATACTCTGTGCCGGCATCACCATATTTGGCTTCATAGTCGTAAAATTCACGCTTAGGAACAATTTCAACACTGCCGAGTATCTCATCGCCAAAACAAGCGACAGACAATTCAGCACCCCGAACAGCCGACTCCACAAGATAAGGCGTTTGAGGGTCCCATTCGGACATGAATCGACTCAACGACTCGACGGAACTGATCTTTTCGACGCCCACACTCGACCCCTCACTACAAGGCTTCAAGAATACCGGCAGAGCCAGATCGTCGAGAATGTTATCAAGCGTGTTAAAGGACTGAAGATCAAATGAATCCGGTGTAGCGACCTCGTGTGCCTGATATACATGTTTAGTGAGGCGCTTATCAAAAGCGATTAAACTCGTGCGGGCATTCTCCCCAGTATAGGGCAAGCCCAGAAAGTCCAAGATTGATTGCAGTTGGCCATCTTCACCAAATGTGCCGTGCAACGCGTTGTAACACACGTCTGGCTGTACAGCCTTCAAGCGGTCGACGAGTTGACGGTCTACATCAACATGCACCACCTCGTATCCTCGACTTGCTAATGCCCTCTCAATCGCAGCACCAGTACGCAACGAGACGTCTCGTTCATTCGACTCTCCTCCACAAAGGACCGCAACTTTAACTGTACTCATAGCGCGCTCCTTGTCGGCAATGACGCAAGCGTTCTCAAATCATCAACGATGTGTTGTGCAGCACCAGGTACGCCTCGATTACGGGCCTCTCGACCCATGTCCACCAGTAGAGCCTCATCCTTAAGAAGCTCAACAAGTTCATCCGCCCAGGCTTCAATGCTGATCTCAGATTCGCGAATCATCCTTGCGGCGCCACAGTCAACCAATGAACTGGCATTCGCAGCTTGATGGTCGTCTGCAGCGAAAGGAAACGGAATGAAATAGGCAGGTCTGCCCACAGCAGCCAGTTCGGCAACCGTAGTTGCGCCAGCCCGTCCAACAATAAGGTGAGCTCGATTTACTTCCTCCGCCATGTCATCAATAAAGGCAGAAACCCTGACATCAGTAATACCGGCTGCATCATATGCTGCCCTTACAAGACTGTCGCGGCCCTTACCGGTTTGATGGAGGACTTCGAAAGACTGAAAACGCTCACGAACGCGCTCTAGCACCTTCGGCATCGTTTCGTTGATCGCCTTTGCTCCCTGGCTTCCACCAAGGACCAGTAGCCGCCGCCTTTCGCCAAAAGCTGGCATATCAGACGGTGCAAAACTGCTTCGGACCGGATTACCCAACATCCGCACCTTACGACTAGGAAAATAAGAAGCGGCTTCAGGAAACGCAGTATATACCCGTCGTACCCAACGTCCTAGCAGTCGATTCGTTAACCCTGGTCTCGCATTCTGCTCAGCCACCGCCGTCGGAATGCCTGCCAGCGACGCGGCTAGAACCGCCGGGCCAGATACATAGCCCCCAACGCCAAGCACACAATCAGGCTGAGTTTGCTTTATGATTTGCCACGCATTGAAGATGATGAAAGGCATCCTCAACAGACTCGCGATACGCTGCCTGATACTACTGTTTTTCAACCGCCGAGATTCCAGGGGAAAGAATGGGAATCCGTACTTGGGTACGACACTCGCTTCCATACCGGTGGGACTCCCAAGAAAAACTGCGTCGGACTCATTTTCATTAGACCAGACCTCTGCAACTGCGAGTCCTGGGAAAAGGTGACCTCCGGTGCCTCCACCAGCAACCATGAGTCGATGCTTTCGCAGAGTCATGAAGCCTCCTTCGCAAGAAGAGCTTTTGCCGCGGCATATCGACCTTGCTGCTGACGATCGAACCACTGAGGTGCGGGTTGATTCTTAGAAATATTGAGTAAAATACCACTCGCAAGACCAAGGGTAACCAAAGAACTACCACCAAAACTAACGAAGGGTAGTGTTAACCCTTTCGTTGGTAGTAAAGCCATACTGACCGCCATATTAGTGACAGCCTGGAAGCCAATCTCCGCGGTTAATCCAAAAGCCAACATACCACCAAACGTATTCATGGTAAGCCGGGTAAGCCTCAATCCCCTCCATACAAAAACAGCATAGAGACCGATGACAAACACCACGCCGAGTAATCCCATTTCTTCGCCGAGAATACTAAAGACAAAGTCAGTGTGTGCTTCGGGCAAGTAGAACAATTTCTGCTTGCTCTCACCAAGCCCAAGACCAAACCAATCCCCGCTTCCAAAACTGATTAGCGCCTGCCGGATGTGATAAGAAACACTTAATTGATCGGCACTGGGATTGATAAATGCCATAATCCGCTTCATGCGGTACGGTTCCGAGATCACGGCGGCTATAATCAAGCCGACACCACCAGATATGATTGCGAGAAGATGTTTCCATCGGGCACCGCCAACCCACAGCAACAATACCATCATCCCTGCACAAATGAGCGTAGACCCAAAGTCAGGCTGACTCATCAACAAAAGAGCGATGAGTCCCATCAACATCAACGGCTGAACCCACCCGGCACGAAAATTGTGAATCAATTGACCTCGGGCGGAAATGAAGGCTGCGAGAAAGATGATCCAGGCTAGCTTGATTATCTCGCTAGGCTGAATTCGGATGGGGCCCAAACTAATCCAGCGCACCGCCCCCTTTACAGACGTGGCAACCCCGGGAATGAGCACCACAACCAAACCAGCAATGCCAGCAACGAGCACAAACTTCGACACTCTCTCCCAAATTGAATAATGGATATTCATCGCAACACCCATGACACCGAGCGAGATAAGCGCATAGATGGACTGTCGTTTGAGATAAAAACGCGCATCACCAAAATTCTGTTCCGCACTCACAATGCTTGCGGAATAAACCAACACAATACCCAACGCCATCAGACAAATCACGACGCCCAGAAGGACGCGATCATATCGATGTACGATCGATTGAGTATCTCGGTCTTGAGCGTCGTGCTCAGTGATGTGCTGACCCTTTTCCACCATCTACCTCAACTTCAAGCTTGCAAGTGCGACAAGCGCTAACATGATCGAGACGATCCAGAAGCGCACAACAATCTTAGGTTCTTGCCATCCCAGTTTTTCAAAATGGTGGTGTATCGGGGCCATTCTGAAGACACGCTTGCCCGTCAATTTAAAGGATGTGGTCTGAATGATGACACTGAGCGCTTCAACAACGAAGAGCCCACATAGAATGACCGAAAGCAGTTCATTCTTAGTCAGTACCGCGAGCATACCCAAAGCGCCACCAAGGGAAAGACTGCCTACGTCGCCCATAAACACTTGAGCAGGAAAGGTATTGAACCACAAAAAACCAATCCCGGCACCGATGATCGTCGATGCAAATACCGCCAATTCGCTTGCCCCCGCCACATGCGGCAACTTTAAATATTCCGCAAAATTAAAGGTCATATACTGCATCTCTCCACCGTTGAGGGTGATTGGAAATTGAAGCGCAGTACCAACACAATAGGCGAGGATCATATACGCGGCCGCAGCGATCATCGTCGGACCAATTGCTAATCCATCTAACCCGTCTGTGAGGTTAACTGCATTGCTTGTGCCCGCAACAACGAAGGTCGCAAATCCAATGAAAACGAATAATGGCAAATCCAGAGAGAACTTCTCGGCTGAAACAAATGGCAAGTACAGTTTAGTGTCGAGACCGCCTCCCTGAAGGGACATAACGTAAAACACAGCACCGCTTAACCCAAATTGAAGGAGCAACTTGTAACGACCAGAGAGTCCTTTTGTGTTTCGGTATCTTAGCTTTAGGTAATCATCCACGAAGCCAATCGCCGCAAAAGAGATCGTCACGGTCAAGGCGGCCCAGATGAACGGGTTCGATAGTTCAGCCCACAGGACTGTGGGAATGACCATGGAGAAAATCACCAACGCCCCACCCATCGTTGGCGTACCCGCTTTGCTATAATGTGATTCAGGACCATCATCACGAACAACCTGTCCAATTTGACGAGATTGCAAGCGACGAATGAACCAGGGATGCAATACAAAACTGATCGCAAGGGCGCTCAACATAGCCATGATCACCCGAAACGAGACATACCGGAAAACCCGTAGTGGCGGAAAATATTCTCTCAATTCCTGCACGAGCCACAATATCACGTCATACTCCTAGCGCTGCATCTCTTGCCAAACCGTCTCAAGCTTGAGACCTCTGGACCCCTTAATTAAAATGTTCATCTTGTTCCTGCGGTGAGCAGTGAGAATCTCGTGAGCCTCCATGGCATCAGAAGCCCAGGACACAACCCCAGTATACTGCTCAGAATCCTCTAGGACCCGAACGAGCGCTCGCATCTGCTCTCCAACGGCGATCACCATCACCCATGGATATGTGCTGGCGATAAACTCACCAAGAGAAGCGTGCGCTCGCCCACTGAAACTCCCCAATTCCAACATGTCGCCAAGTATCAGAGCGGCAACGTCATCGGAATGCTGTAAATGACTATTGATAGCTGCCCTCATAGACTGGGGGTTTGCGTTGTAGCAATCGAGCGATACTGACGTACCGTCGACAAGCACAAAACGTTCCCCTCTCATGGAAGGCAGCTGAAAAGTACGTAAGGCGTCCAGAGATGGCTGAAGTGATAAACCGAGGCTTGAGACCGCCAACAATGCACACAAAGCATTGGAGATGTGATGATGACCAATACACGGCAAGGTCATCTGAAGACGCTCGCCGTTGATCTCAAAGGCTACTATGCTCTGCTCCTCGACGAGGTCTATCTGCACAATGCGGCACGTATCATCTTCACGCTTACCGACGGTCCTTAACCGTTCACCAGCAACACCTCGAAGATAGTCAAAGTAAGGTACATCTGACGGACAGATGGCGACTCCGGCACTCTTTAGTGTTTCAAAAATTTCACCCTTCGCTTTTGCCACACCTTCAAGGCTGCCGACGCCCTCCAAGTGGGCTTCACCGATGGAGGTAATCACTGCCACATCTGCATTTACCCATGCTGAAAGCTGTAAAATTTCTCCCGGCGCATTCATCCCCATCTCGAACACACCAAAATCAGGTCGACTCGCCAATTGAGATAAACTGAGAGGTACCCCCAAATGATTGTTGAGATTACCCTTCGTCGCCACCACAATGCCATGCGCGGCTAACGCAATCCGAAGCATCTCTTTGGTCGTCGTCTTTCCACTGGAACCAGTAATCCCTACAACTCGGCCCTCAAACTGCTCTCGGTACCAACATCCAATTCGCTGAAGCGCACGTTCTGTGTTCTCCACTGAGATGAGCGTGGTGTGCGACGTCTCAGATGCCTTAAATTCTGCGGCGCGGTCATGATTAACCACGACCGTGCCGGCACCACGCTCAAGGGCGATATCCACGAAATCATGACCATCGAAACGAGGTCCATGAAGTGCATAAAACGTCTCCGCTGACCCTATGGTTCGACTGTCAATGGACGGCAGCCCAACTGGCAAATCACTGGTGTAGTGCACTACGCCATCATTGAGTTGGGCGAAGACTTCAGGAGACAAAGAGTTCATCGATCTCCTCCTCCATACCAACGTGCGACACAGTCATGATCACTATAGGGCCGACGCTCCCCTTCGACTTCTTGGTAGCGCTCATGTCCTTTACCGGCAATGAGTACGATATCCCCTACCTCAGACCGCGACAGTGCGTAACCAATCGCATTCGCTCGGTCTACCTCAATATGGCATTCCACATCGCAACGAACACCTTCAACAATATCTTCGATGATGGTCGCCGGCTTTTCCCATCGTGGATTGTCACTGGTAACGATCAACAGATCGGCACTCGATGCCGCTTCTCCCATCAACGAGCGCTTACTTTGATCACGATCACCACCACAGCCAAAGACGACGATACATTTGCCTTGCGCGACGGTCTTCAACGTATCAATTGCACAAAGCAATGCGTCGGGCGTGTGAGCATAATCAATGACAACATGCACCCCCTTAGGGCTAGGCACTTTTTCTAAACGACCAGGAATGACACCATGAAGTAATCCGGCTTGAATCTTGTCGTTTGGGACCTTAAGTAGTTTGGCCGCCGCAACAGCAACGGTGATGTTCTGGCAGTTGAATGCACCCAGGAGAGGACTATTCACTAAGAACTCATCGCCATCGAATGTCACATGCCCTTGAATACCCGCTGCGGATGGTTTGAGATGACCAAGAACATCGGCTTCACGGTTGGTAGTAGACACGCGAAGGCACCTCACATCCGGCCGCTGCTGCTCAACTCTCTCGGCAAGTTGTACGCCAAACGCATCATCAACACACACCAGGGCAGTGCCGCCATGCGCAAGATGTTGAGTGAATAACTTCGTCTTCGCCGCCCCATAATTCGCCATCGTCTGGTGGTAATCCAGATGATCTTGACTCAGATTGAGATACACCGCGATTTGGGGATCCGTGCAGTCAACTCGGTGCTCTTCTATGCCCACCGAACTGTATTCCATACACAGAACTCTAACCTGCTCCTGAACCATCTTCTCAAGCAGTCGATACAACTGTGTGGACTCGGGGGTGGTCATGTTTGTGGGTAGCTCAAGATCACCAATGCGAGTCGCGATCGTGCCAATAAGACCACTCTTCACAGACGCTTCTTGAAGGATCGTATGAAGCAGCGTAGTGACGGACGTCTTTCCATTGGTTCCCGTGACAGCGACAATCTCAAGCTTATCCTGTGGATGATCCGTCACGCGAGCTGACAAGGTTGCCATGTCGCGACGGGCCTCATCAAACCAAACGATTGCTGATGCAGTACTGGGTCGTTCACTTCCTTTTTCCAGACCAATGGCTACAGCCCCACGCGCCAAAGCCTGCTCAACGTACTCAAGACCACTTGTCTGTCGACCAGATAGCGCCATGAATAAACTTGTATCGTCAACCTGACGACTATCATGATCAACCCTACCGATCTCTAAATGACCTGCCTCAGGTGGCTCAATACAACCAAGGTCTCGGCATAATTCATGGAGTTGTAGCATGTTCAACTCCTATCTGAGAGGGACGCTTCAATTCGAGTTGAATGGGTGTCAAATGAGACACCAAGCGCCCCGCCTCCGGTGATTGGTGAACCACAATACCTGCACCATCAATTTTGAGGTCAAGCGAGCGCTCTCGAAGCTTAATGATCGCTTCGTTAAGAGTGAGCCCGAGCACATCCGGGACTACTGATTTTGCTCGGTTAGCAGCGAGCTTCGGATCCTCTACCCACCATCGCCAAGCCTTTGGCACTTGGGAAAATGAGGGAGGAATACGACGTTTTGGCTGTGCAGCTAGCCCCGACGTACCTTGAGTAGGACCAATACCCAAGTAAGGCAACGCCTCAGAAGCAATCTTGGAGAAAATCGGAGCAGCCACGACTCCACCGTATTGAGCTTTCTTTGGTTCATCTACGGCTACGTAGATAACTAATGCTGGGTTGTTTGCGGGTACAAAGCCGGCAAACGATGCCCAAACCTTTTCATGATTATAGCCCCGTACAGCGGGATCGACTTTGTAGGCTGTACCGGTCTTCCCCGCAACTTCGTAACCGTCGACACGTGCCTGAGTACCCGTGCCCCCCTTCTTGGTAACTCTGATTAAACCATCTCGAGCAGCCAGAGCCGCTCGCTCACTAATCACGCGCTCCGTAACTCTAATTGGGCGGTCTTCGACGACCTCTCCGGTAGACGATAAGATTCGGCGCACTAAACGTGGCTCCACAAGCATGCCGCCATTTGCGAGAACCGCGTACGCACGAGCGAGTTGAATAGGCGTAACCGAAAAACCGTATCCATAAGAAGAGGTGGCAAGATGAATTTGCCCCCATTTCCGTGAGTGCCGAAGAATCCCAATTTGCTCACCTCTTAAGGCGAGCCCACTCTTCTGACCAAAGCCAAAAGCGCGCAAGTATTGATACCATTTATCTTTACCCAGACGCTGGGCAACCTGAACAGCGCCCACATTCGAACTCACCTTAATGATATCGAGTAAGGAAATGCGTTTTTCAGGATGAACATCGGTAATGACTTTTCTACCAACTCTCAACCGACCTTTGTGACCATCAAAAATCGCCCCGGGACGCACAACTTGGGCATCGAGTGCAGATGCAATTAACAAAGGCTTAATCGTCGAGCCGGGCTCCAGCACATCGGTCACACTTCGATTTCTCCAATCCCCAGGCTGACTGCTACGAAATTGGTTAGGGTCAAAAGCGGGGGTTTGGGCAACAGCGAGTAAATCACCGCTATACGGGTCCATGACCACGACCACGCCGCCCGCGGCCTTCATCTTCTCAACTTGCTCAATGAGCACTCGCTCCGCCAGTTGCTGAATCCGTGTATCCAGTGTGAGCTCGACGGTCGCACCGACCCGGTCCGTATGACGAATCGACCCTGAGGGTAAGGCGGCTTGCCCGAGTGCATCTCGAAGCCCTTTTACCTTAAGTTCATTTCCTCTAAGGAGACTTTCAAAATCGCGTTCAATGCCCTCAAGACCAGTCCCATCCATGCCCGCAAATCCGATGACGGCTCCGGCGACGGATTGATTAGGATAGAAACGCTTCGCTTCGGAACGAAAATGAAGTCCTTCAATGTTCAAGGATTTAATCTGGTCTGATTCGGAAGGACGTAATTTTCTCTTAATCCAAACAAAGGACGACTGTCGACTTAATCTCTTGGTGAGCTTGTCTTGGTCAAGATCGAGGATCGGCGCAAGCTGACGAGCAACCGCCGCCGGGTCCTTCAATTTCTTCGTGACCGCATACAAAGAAGGCACGAGTGCGGAGACCGCTAATTGATGCCCATTTCGGTCGACGATGGCTCCACGTTTCCCCTTGACCTTGAGCTCGGTGCGTTGTTGTCCGCGAGCACGCTCCATGAACGCCTCGTTATTCTTAACTTGTAAAAACCAAGCTCGGCTCACCAATCCGGCGCAGCACAATAAGAAGCTCACCCAAACGAACGTCACTCGTCCGCCGATGGGCTGGTTGAAGTACTGTTTGTGCCTGAGAAAGCGGTTAAATTGTTTCATTCGACCGCTGCCTTCATCACGACCACCTCACTAGGCGTAGCTTCATGAAGCATCTGCTGTTTTGCTCGCTGCTTGAGTCGACTTGGTTCCAATAGAGCTGCGCGAATGATCTTTAGCTTCTCAATATCTTCCTCAAGCGCTTCTACTTCACGCGTCAATTCCGCGATGCGATAGCCCTGTTCAACAGCGGTGTTTCTCGATTGTACGACTCGCGCAGAACACCAAACAAATGCAGCACCAAAGCCAATCATGATAAGCCAAAACCTCATGCCGCAGTCTCCAGTACTTCTACAACACGCAATTTTGCGCTTCGCGATCTTGGATTTTGGCTGATTTCCAATTCATTTGCCGTGATGGGCTTCGAGGTTCGCAATTTTGCGACTGCAGTTGTCGTTAACGGCAAGGGCACCGCGGCACCACGACTCGGCAATTGATGTCCCGCAAGTTTTTGAAATTTCTTTTTAACCATGCGGTCTTCGAGCGAATGAAATGAGATCACGAGCAGGCGCCCACCGGTCCGAAGTAACTTGGGTCCATCCTCAAGTAAGCTCTCAAGGGCACCTAACTCATCGTTAACTTCAATGCGTAGTGCCTGAAACGTCTTTGTTGCCGGATGATGGTTTCTGGTTCGTCGCACCTTTGCCGGCAATGCCTCAGCGATAACCTGAGCAAGCTGTACGGTATTTCGGTCGGTAGAGAGCCGAAACCACCGATGAATGGCCTGAGCAATCGGGTATGCGTATCGCTCTTCTCCATACTTGCGAATGACCTGAGCTAAACTCTTGGTATCGAGTCTCTCGATCAATGATTCGGCTGTTTCTCCAGTAGAAGACATCCGCATATCGATCGGACCGACTTTCGAGAATGAAAAGCCACGTTCAGCCTCGTCTAATTGCTTAGAAGACACCCCTAAGTCCGCCAAAATCCCATCTACTTTATCGTGGCCCGCCGATGCTAGTAAATCAGCTAAATCTTTGAAGTTGCCCTCAATGCAGGTAAGTCGTCCCTCAAAATGTTGGAGCCGATTGGAGGTATGTGACAACGTGGTCCGATCTTGGTCAATACCGATGACAAGCGCGCCGTCATTTAGTAACTGCTCAGTGTGCCCGCCAAAACCGAGTGTGCAATCAACCCACACCTCATCTTGACGAACGCCTGCTTGCTGTCTCACTGCTTCAAGCAACACCGGAATGTGGTCGTCAAAACGCGCCGCAGTCACTGACCGTCATCTCCGTGATCACCAATTTACGGACGCTTGTACCCGAAGATCACAATTCGAATACGGCCCCACCATCAAAAGCGAATGCTTCGCCTACCCTTCACAAATCAAATTCGCTGAGATCAAAGTCCCCATACACATCCGGTCCATGAGTACTCTCCCAAACATTTAGTGACCAAAGCTCCATCAACTGCCCCTGTCCCATGACTAAACACTTCCCATTCAGATCCGCATATTTACGGAGAACCTGTGGGATTTGCACCCGCCCAAGCTTATCGACCTTGACTCGTCTGGCTGTACCACAGACCACTCGCCGAAGCGCCGAGCCAATCGCTGGCGGTGCCGTCGAGATCTTGTCTTTGAAGCGCACCCACGCCTCCGGCCAGAAAATCAGTAAGCAGCGTTCCTTGAGATGCCGTGTCACGACAAGTTCATCGTGCTCTGCCAAACCGAGCTCGCTCCGAAATTCAGAAGGCACGCTCACTCGTCCCTTCCCATCGAGAGTATGCTCATGCTGGCCCTCCAATATGGAAGACGACTGTCGTCGGTTCACGTCAAGACTCCGGTCTATGGGCT
>JBMYRY010000025.1:0-13642 GCA_049602795.1 Bradymonadia bacterium | reverse complement strand
CCGTTGGCGAGATTTGCGGAGCGTTGCGGTCCGTTTTCGGAAAGTATGAAGAGCCCATTATTGTTTAGTTGATAAACAGAAAAAGCCTGCGTATCGTCGGGTCGATCACTGGAACGAATGGAGAAATCGATGAAAGAATTAAACGTTGAACGTACATGCGAAATCCTCAATCAGATTATGGAATGCGAATTAGCTGGCGTGATCCGTTACACCCACTATTCCCTCATGGTGACCGGTCCACATCGTATTCCCATCGTCGATTTCATGAAGGCCCAGGCAACAGAATCACTGCAGCACGCTCAACAAGCAGGAGAAATTCTAACGGGGCTCGAAGGACACCCACGACAAGGCATTGCCGACATCGAAGAAACGCACCAGCATGACCTTGCTACCATCATCGAAGAGTCACTAACGCACGAATTAGGCGCTTTGAACTTGTACAAAACTCTCCTCGAAGAAGTAGAGGGTGGCAGCATCTATATCGAGGAGTATGCACGCGGCATGATCGGGCAAGAAGAACTCCACTCGATGGAACTTAGAAAGATGCTTCGCGACTACAAATAAGCCCACTTCTCAGCAAGGGTTGATGTAGTCGAATTCACTCTTTACTCCCCTACTTATTGCCTCTCCCCTGTAATATAGGGATTCACATTGCCTTGAATCGCCTTGACGGCTTTCGCCCAACGACGCTCGCCATCGCTCACCGGATCGAGGCGGTGCCAGGCATTCATCAACTTGCGCTGCTTGCGCCCCAAAATCCCATGTCCCGGGTAGGCGGAATCCATGTAAAGATAAGTTCGTGCAACATCCCCTTTGATCTCATCAGGCGGCTCAAACACTCCCGCCTCAATTTCGATATTACACCCGCCGAACTCTCGGGCTTCCCCTTCGACCTCTCCCATTCTCAAGTTTGACCTCAGTGCATTGAGTGCGCCAACCACTGGCCGCAAGTTGTACAAATCAGCACTCATCCGTCGAAACAATGGTACGACTTTTGTTGCACATCGGCGTCCTCGATAGCGTTGCCCCTTTCGGTCTACACAGGCGGCGTCGCCATCTCGCCAGGCGGTAAAACTCTGACCAAACGCGTGCACAGGGACAATATGTTCAACCTCAGTTCGCGTCGCACGCTTCGCAAAACGAGTGGTTTCAAACGCACACGTCTCCTTTGCAATCCACCGTTCGTGATACGTGCAGCCACAATAGAAGGTCCGGCTCAACATGGCATTAATCTGGTACACCTTCTTCTTCGCGAGTCGAAAGCTTGTCAACGAATCGTTGCCAACGATCCGTGTATCCGCCTTTTCCGTCTCCGCGATTTGAGACGGCACTTTGCGCTGGCAGCCCATTGTCGTCATCGTCAAAACTGAAATGAAAAGCACCCATGGGACATACGGAGCCCGCCAAAAAAGCGGATCAGGAAACCGAGTCATGATACCTTGCCTCTATAAACTAACGATTCCATCGAGTGAACCATGATTCATCTGCATAAGCTGCAAAAACTTACCGTGGCGCTAGCCTTGGCTTTCGGCATTGGCTGCTCATCCTCGTCTGGCTCAAGTGGCGGTCCCTTGATCGGTGATGAACCAGACATCCAGTTCGACGATGCCTCCACTGACATGACCGTCATCGACGCCCAAACAAACGATGCGATGGGGCTCGACGCCACCCTACCGGAGGAAGACGTGTCAACTTCAGACGCCGAAATTCCAATGGACTTAGGGATAGACGCCGAATCGATCACTGAGGATATGACGGTGGAAGATGCAGCGATCATTCCTGGTCCATGTCCGGACCAGACGGACAAAACGTGTACCTCGCTATGCACCGACTTCGTGGCATGCCTCGGAGAAAGTGACTGTCCCGTCCTTGAAACAGGGAATGCGACAGTGTTTCTTGAAGCATGTCTAGATAGCTGTGGCTTCAATACATCAATCCGCTCGATTCTATGTGAAGACCAGATGAATGGCTGTCAGGACGTTTTATCACGAATATTTGAGGCAGATGAAACATTAGGGACCCTCTGTGAAGGCGACTATCCTGAGGACAGTAGAAATGCATGCGCAGATATTTGCGACCGCACCCAAGCCTGTCTAGCCGATGATCCCGCTAGCGCTGAAACACAACAGACCTGCGTTTACCAGTGTTTGGTTCAAGATGGTGCAAATGCGAGAGACTGCATCGCTGCCTTGACTTGCGACGAGGCCTTTGAGGGGAATGTTCAAGCCTGCCTCCAGGGACGAACAATCGCGCCTCCTCTCGTCACTTCGTGCGGCGCGCTATGCAATGACCTATCCACGTGTATGCCATCACAGATCACTGCTTTTGGCGCGGCCGCGACAATCGAAGACTGCCGAAGCCAATGTGAACTACAGTTAACCACGCCAGCGAGCGTTGCCTGTGGGGGGCGACTTGGCTGCGCATTGACAGCCGGATCGGTGCAGACCTGTGCAGCCGAGAACGCTGAGGCACCAACATGCGAACTCGGTTGCCTACGGGTGTTCGAATGCTCACGCGAGGCTAACCCTTTTGGCTTATCACCAGCTCAATTCGATGTGTGCGTCGAAGAATGTAGTGAAACCTCCACCCCAGAAAGCAGACGTTGCAGCTTCGAAACCCCCTGTGACGAGGCATATCTCAACGCCTTCTACGAGTGCATTGAAAGCCCTGTTCCCTAGCTCATACGAGTCTTTACGGCCATTTTTGGCGCTTCATCGACCTCCGACAATTTTGATGATTATCAGGCGTTTAGATTCAAAAATTGGATCTTCTCACGCTTTTCAGGCATTGATCCGCCACGTTTGGGGATAAACACGTAATCTTTGGAGCATGACTGCAGCCGTGAGTGATAAACGGGCACAATTGAGACGACGCATCGTAATGCTCACGGTCGCATTTACCGCGAGCATTTTTGTTAGCGGTGCCGTGTATTTTGTCTCTAACGACTTGCAACATCGTTTAAGCGACGAAGAAGCTGCTGCATTTGATCGCATCTTAACAACGAGCCTTACGGTGCGATCTCCACTACGCAAAAAACGACTCGAGCCAACGCCACAATACGATGGTCCACCTCCGCTAACCGATCTTCCCTATCCACATAGCGTTGCGCTGGGTCGGCCTGACCGCGGTGCGCTCCAACATCCAGCGAAACTCAAGGCGAGTGCTCATTTTGCCGTGCGAGAAGGTCACAACTATGGAACGCAGGAACTCATTGATGCGCTGAAGCGAGCAGGAAAGGCAGTACACGATACGCACGGGCCTTCTCCAAAACTACACATCGGTGACATTTCACTCCGAGATGGGGGCCCCTTTCCTCCACACTGGTCACACCAATCAGGCTGCGACGTGGACTTAGGCTATTATCTAAGAAAAGGACATGACCACACCACCATGGGACTCGCCACTCCAAGGAAACTAGACGTAGCACGCACATGGACATTTCTAGAAAGCCTGCTTCTTGAGGGGAACATCGAGTACATCTTCTCCGACCGGAGCCTCATCCCCTTGCTGTATCGCGAAGCAAAGGCTCGCGACCTCTATACCCAGCAAGAACTTAACCGCTGGTTCAGAAGTGGTGAAGGGCTCATCCGGCATTTGAATGGTCACCGTGACCATCTCCACATTCGAATTAAACCTTCAGCGTCCGTTGAAGCCATTGCCCAGTATGTAGAGAAGAATGGACGTTACGCCATTAAGCGGCTACTCGACCGTCGTCCCGTGTTCGTAAATGTCGGGCTACACGACAACTGGACCACACTCGCGAATCGATATGGCGTTGGTCTCAAGCGACTGAAACGCTTTAATGGCGCACCTGAGGATTTCATCCTGCCCGAAGTAGGCACGCGGGTTATCATCGGCTTTCAATCGCCCAAACATGGATACCGGTCGGCAAACCCCAAGTTGACAGGGCGCTCAAAACACGACATCTAACGTCGCTTCGTTCCATCATGATGTCGCTCAAAGCAGCCCCATAGGCTTGCCGCTGTTCCTCAGTTCGTATCGTCGTGCAAAGACCATGCGCCGCTGCTGATTTGCTTGAGCATCGTCCTCGTGATGGTCTGTTCATGGTTTCAAGAGGTTACAGAGCCGTGTAAAGCTCACTGCCTGCTGGAAGCGTTGCTCTCAGTTGGGATGAAGATGGTTTGGTCTAAATGGATAGCCGCTGTGCGATCAATGCCCAAACACGCTCGAGTTTCTCGTCAAAGTTCGTGCTGTTATCGATCACATGATGCTCTGGATGACGGCGCCAAGCACGCTCGACCTTTTGGTCTAAGTCAGCTGCAAGCTCCGGGGGTTCTTTACGAATCCCCTCTAGTGACCAAACATAATGGTCAGGCGCACCAATCGAGGCACTCGTCAGATGGATCACAAGGTCATAACGGTCATCACACAGACCTTCCTCCGTCCATCCATTACTCTCGAGAAGCTCGCTCCAAAGCTCGCTCGTTACGTATGCGGATGGGTCCATCAATCCACGATCATAAATGATCACACTTCGTTTTGAGTCCGCTCGAGCAAGATCAATGAATGCGTTCTCAAAGCCAAGTTGAAGCGACAAAACATTAGTCTCAAAGACTCTGAAATCCTGAGCAGACAAACCACCTAGATTTGCACCACCACCAATCAAGATCGAAGGAATCTCTGGCACTACAAAGACAGCATATCCCGCTGACTCAAGGCGTTCTCTCAATTGGGCGAGCGACGTGGTCTTTCCACCACAGGGACCGCCCGTCAAAACGAGCCGAAAAGGGTTTGATACAAGACTGGTCAAGACATCCTCCTATCACGTACATATCTCGCCGAGCCGACTTAACCGATCCCCCCAACGAAAGCAAGGGCCACGCGTATTTACGCAATAAGAACTCTAGACTTTCGCCTCTCTTCGATGAAGAGGTGCAACCCAAAATAATAAACACATTCCAGGTAAGGCGAGGACCGTGCACAAAAGAAAGAATACAGGATATCCAAGGCTGGACACCAAAACACCTGTGGTCGCATTAACAAATGTTCGAGGAATCGCCGCAATACTCGTAAGCAGCGCGAATTGCGTCGCTGTATGCTGACGGTTTGTAATGCTTGAGATAAATGCGACGAATGCAGCAGTCCCTAAACCAACTCCGAGATACTCGAAACTCACGACCCAAAACAAAAACCATGGATCAGGTTTAACAGGTGGACGAGAACCAATCTCATTGAGCGTAGCTGTATTCAGGTCACTTTTAATTTCAACAAGTGACCGAAACTGTAGCTGTCTAGATTTTGGTAACGACAGCGCAGTCATGAGCTTGTCTGGCGAAGACAACGAGTATCGATCGGACAATAACGCCTCGATCTGCGCTTGGTTGCCACCCGGCAGTGCCTCGCCGACGTACTCTGCCAACCACGTGCTGGTAAGTTGACTATTTCGAACCCAAAAAACGAGGTGTACTCGATTGTCCATCACGGGAGTCCCAATGATCGAGGTCAACTCTCTAGAGTCAATCGGGTATTTCCCCTGACTTCGAGCATTAACAAGAAATTCCGCCTGCTTTACAGAAAAACATGCACCATGAGCTGATTCACATCGAATCAATTCATCTTGAGTCATTTCGTTTACATACACCGCGCGCCCGACATCAGCATTGGTACAGTCAATAACCTTGTCCTCACACCGGAAATCTTGATTCTCTCGAACGTACGCATACTCAAGCAGTGCATCAGCCGTTGACGGTGGCAACGAAACCCGCTGTCTGAAGTCTGCCACATCCGAGAAGGACTCCACGTTACGGATCTGTTCTATGGGAAGCGTCTCACTTTGTCTCGCTAGGGCATAAAAGCCAAGAATACTTACTACCTGAACCACCCCGAAGAGCCAAAGCGCTTTTCCAATCCCAATGCGCAACATCACCAAGCCACCGATCAGGCTACCCACAATTGTAGACCACAGCGATGCCACCTTTACCACGCTTCCAATTTGACTCTTTGAGAACCCCAGATCCAAATAGAATGGACTCGCAAGTGCAGTCGCCATGCTGTCACCGAGCTTATAGAGAAGCATGAAGGCCAACAGCAATAATGCCGACTTCACCCCGCCTCGTCGAAAGAACTCAAGAAAAGGTTCCACAACGGCTGCTCGGAATCCGTGTCTTGGCGCAATGTGAACCTCCGGTTCGTCCATCCAATAAGTGGACAACAGCGCAAGCCCCATGAAGGCCGCAATGACGAGATGCACCAGGCCCCAAGCCATCATATCAGCAAGAATTAGAGCGAGCGAACCAGGAACCAAGCTAGAGAATCGATAGGCATTGGTGAAAAGACTGCTCCCCAAGCCCAATTCCTCATCCGTTAACAACTCCCGGCGATAGGCGTCGAGTACGATATCTTGACATGCACTCAGAAACGCCACCAAAAACGAGAGTCCAGCGACTAGCCACAGGTCTTGTTTTGGATCAAGCAAAGAAAAGAGTGCAAAAGATGCGACCAACAAAATCTGTATGACAAACGTCCAGCCCCTTCGCCGTCCCCCAATGGGCAATTGAAAATGGTCGAACACGGGCGCCCAAAGAAATTTCAGGGTGTAGGGATTGGACACGAGAGCAAACGCGGCAATCGTCTTTAAATCAAGCTGATTATCTCGAAACCAAATGGGCAGTGTTTGGTAAAGGAAATACAGAGGCAAACCAGAAGCAAAGCCCGTGGTCAGACAAACAGCCATTTTCTTGGATAAGACATCGCGCCACATAGTTACCTCTCTTCAGATACTTGTGGCTACAAACTCTCATGACAAACGTCAACGGAAAGGCACACTAAATACTCGAATGGACTTTTCTTAGCCTTAAAGACCAGATAAGACATGGGGCATGAGTGTCGTAAACATTACAGACCTATCAGTTTCATTCGGACTAGATCCCGTACTCGACAACGCCGCACTCACCTTAGAGTCCGGTGAACGCGTCTGTTTGGTTGGTCGAAATGGTCAGGGCAAATCTACTCTACTTAAAGTGCTTGCAGGACAGCTTCAACCGGAGGCTGGGCGTATCAACGCAGCCCCCGACCTCAGAATGGCAATTGTACCGCAAGAAATCCCATCGGATCAGTTTGGAACGATCTTTGAGGTCACCCTGGGTGGTCTGGGCCAACTCGGAGAATTACTCCAACAATTCGAAGCACTGACTCATGAAGTCACGAGCGATCCTTCGCCCAAAAATCTGGCTCTTTTACAAAAAGTACAAGACAAAATTGAAGATGCCAACGCTTGGGATGTTCAATCACAGGTAGAATCGATTCTGGATCGCTATTCGTTGAGTAAGACCGAGCGATTCGAATCCCTATCTGGAGGGATGAAGCGTCGGGTTCTTATTGCTCGAGCACTCGTTCAAAGACCGGGTCTTTTACTGCTCGACGAACCTACGAATCACCTAGACATCGATTCAATTTGCTGGCTCGAAGATATGCTTAAGGGATTTCCTGGCACCATCGTTTTCGTTTCACATGACCGAAGTTTCATCGACAATGTCGCCACCCGCATTATTGACGTAGACCGTGGCAAACTGAAGAGTTATCCCGCACCGCTTGAAGCGTACAGTTCTCAGAAAGAGCACGACCTTGAAGTCGAGTTGAAGGAATGGGCGCAATTCGACCGAAAACTGAAAGGCGAAGAAGCATGGATTCGACAGGGGATCAAAGCCCGACGCACCCGTAATGAAGGGCGTGTCAGAGCGCTGAAAAAACTGCGGATTGAGCGCGGTCAACGCCGGGATCGACTCGGTTCGGTCAATTTGAATGTGAGTGCCGCCGAACTCTCGGGGAAAATTGTCGCCGAATTGAACAACGTGAGCTTCGCATATCCAGACAAACCAATTGTTAATGGTCTCACCACCACGATTTTGCGCGGCGACCGAATTGGTATTATCGGCGCCAATGGCGCCGGCAAAACAACCTTAATCAGATTACTCTTAGGTGAATTGAAACCCAATTCAGGCGAAATAAAACTCGGCACAAAACGCCAAGTTTTGTTCCTCGACCAGCTTCGAGATGCCATAGATGATTCCAAAACGGTTTTCGACAACATTGCTGACGGGCATGACACCATTAGCATTGGTGGACGGACGCTCCATGTACACGGCTATCTCAAGCAATTCCTGTTTTCACCACTCCGTGCGAAAAGTCCAGTCACTGACCTATCAGGAGGCGAACGAAATCGGCTTCTGTTAGCAAAGCTTTTTACGCGCCCTGCAAATATTCTCATTCTGGATGAGCCAACGAATGACCTAGACACCGATACGTTGGAAATGCTTGAGTTGATGCTTCTCGAGTTTGAAGGCACGCTGATTGTCGTGAGCCACGACCGAACCTTTTTGAACAATATTGTGACCAGCACACTCGCCTTCGACATCGATGGTCAAGTCCGCCCCTATCCTGGCGGATATGACGATTGGATTGACCAGCGAGCCACAATCATTCAAACGATGACACCTCAGAAGACCTCGACGCAAGACGCGACCACCTCACATCGTCCCGTCGAATCTAAAGCGCGCGCGTCGAAGAAGCTAAGCTACAAAGACAAACAACTACTTGCCACCTTGCCTCAACAGATCGAAACCCATGAGCGAGAGATTCAACGGATTCAGGATGAACTTAACGATCCATCCCTCTACAAAGACGAACCCATGAAGGTCACCGATCTTACTCAGCAACTGAATACTCTTGAGGCAAACTACGAGAAACTACTTGAGAAGTGGGTTGAACTCGAGGATTAACTCGGCCGCCTCCGCAACATGCCTATCAGAAGTAAAGCCCCCAACACCCCAAACTTTGGCCCCGGGGTATGCTGCGTGCACAGACAAGATGAGTCCTCTTCCTGTTGAGGTGAACCAAGGGCAGCATCCGCAATCACGCCACGCCCACTATCTGAGCCGACTCCCCCATCATTAAGTCTGTCGATGACGCTTCTATCCATCGCCATCGTGGAAGCATCTTCGCTTTGGGTAGCATCGCTGCCACTGTCCCCAGGCATCCCGCCCGAAGGCAGACTCTCGCGTAAGGCAACCGACTCAATGGTAAAAGGCGCCTGACCACTCAAACGGATTTGAAATACCTCTCCATTCGTACTGAGCGCAAATGCCCTTGTCCCATCTCCTCGACCAACCGGTTCAAACTCATCGTTTTCATTGTAACGAACAGCCACATTAACCTCACCCTCGGAACTCACCAAAAGCGTGTCAACTGGATTCAAAAGACCGTACAGATGGGGGCTCTCGAACTCTATTTCAGCATCGCCTTCGAGTCGAACTCCGCCTGCCGTACTCAAAATCTGTCCCTCCGCGCTGTACCAGCCCATCGGATTGAGGGTGCTATCCATTGTGAAGTCCCAAGTCTTGGCATCATAGACATCAACTTCCGTCAACTGTCGCAGATTCCCGCCATTATAGGTTTGACCGACATTGAGGACCGGATCGGTGTCCCAATCTCTCTTGTCGTATAGATTTTGAATCTCACTGATGAAGGGGCGAAAGCGCTTCCGTCCCGTCGTGGTCATCATGACGTTAAACTCAATCCCTTTAGTTTCACCTCCGCTAATGCCATCGAATCTAATGCTCAAGCGATCTCCGGTGTTAGTGACTGCCCCGCTTGTTGTAACCCCCCGAATAGACACACCTCCGGGCACATCCATTTGCCACAAAACCCCTTCGGCATCAGATGTACTGGTGTTTTCAACGCGATAGGTCAGCTTAATCTCCTGATTGGCAAACATATCAAAGATAGCCATGCTTGGACCTTCAGGAACGAAGTCTGCGCACCCGAATTGACGCTCAGGCAGCGCACAGCTAAATGCACCAACACGGCTCATTGCCTGCGATAATGAGAGAGTCGCCTCCGGCGCCTCCAATTCAGTGGTATATTTGCCCGGAAAATAGTGCGAAACCATCCACTCAGCAATTTGACCCGTCCCAACAATCGGGGGTGGGCTCGTCACTGCACAATTCGCCAACACATCTGATTGCGCCTGAGAAACCTCTCGGCTCGCCCATCGTTGTGTGCCCCATTGACACATACCTCTTCCGTGACCAAAAAGCGTCTCTCCCGTGCATAGCGGTTCACACACACCGAACTCAGTAGGATCCGCATTCTCCGCCGAATATTCAGTACGAATCACCTGTCCTCGATCCGGGTCAAAGATCCCCACGCCGGTCGTCTCCATGACCGCAACATCAGCTCTGACATTCCGTGTTTCCTCATACACTTGACTACGGGTGGTATCGTCGAGATCAGCGCAATCGTATTTACCACCGGCAAGAATCCATCCCCATGCATAGCTACGTGCAGCAATCGCTCCGGCACGAAGACTTTCGGGATGCCAACTTGGAATCCACTCATGAGGCACCACGCCACGCACATATTCCTCGAGCGGGATGACATCAACTCGACCTTCACAGGAATTATTTTCAGGTCCACGTCGATAGATTCGAATCGTAGCTGGCGCCTCGACGCTTTGTTTGCGAACAAAATCTCGTCCAGCCCTCTCAGGGAGGTCAGGACGAAAAAAATCATTATGCGCCAAAATCTGTCTTGCTCTCTCCGTGAGGTCTGGGTCATCCAGCGGATCACTATCAAGGGGTGGGCGCTTCATGAGATAAGCACGCTCTAGTGCTGGTTCTGATCTGAGTCTCCACACACCAATCGTAGGTTGCGGCGGCGACACCGTCGTGATGAGGTCATCCCCTCGGACGTAGAGATGACCAAAACCAGGTCTTCGCGGAAGCTCAAATTGTCCATCTGAATCAGTTTGGACCTCAAGATTTGTGCCCACCCAGCCAACCTCAACCTCAGCTACAGGCAGCCCTGACAAGGTGTCAACAACCGTACCAAGCACAACCCTCTCGCCCGGCGGAAACACGCTGCGGACCGTTGAATCATGCTCTTCACTTCGTTCTGCACAACCACTCAAACTCAACACAATCAACCAAAAGCAGCAGGTGAATCTGATCATCGAATTCGCTCCAGCGACACGAGGTCGTTCTTGTCATTAAGGGTCAGTCTAAACATACCTCTCACGCCCTCTCGGGTAACAAACTTTTGAAAATGTTTCGCAGCGAGTTGGATCCGACGTCCACGAATATCCGTAGCGACAACGCGACTGTTTGGTCTACGATAGAAATCGCTCCATCCTTCGGGCGTGATGCTGATACTGAATTCAAAGGTAGCCATGCCTTGAGTGTGTCAGAATATATTCGAAAACTTCAAGTTTCTTAAGATTGAAATACGACCGGTTGACCCACGACTGAAAATGAGCGTAAATGAAGCGGGTCGAATAAACGACTTGCAGCGCACTAGGGGGGAATACCAATGGCAGATATTAGCGTTACAATGAACGGAATGAAGTTTCCAAATCCTTTCGTCTTGGGCTCGGGACCTCCCGGCACCAACGGAAAGGTAATAAACCGTTCGTTCCAACTCGGCTGGGGCGGTATTGTCTGTAAAACCCTGAGTCTAGATAACTCCAAGGTCAACAATGTTGCACCGCGGTATGCCCGGCTCAAAAGTCGTACCGACAACTCGGTCATCGGTTTCGAGAACATCGAGTTGATTTCGGATAAACCCTTCGAAGCTTGGCTTGACGAACTTGCCGACTGTGTTGCCAAGAACCCCGACAAGGTTCTGATCGCGTCGATTATGGAGGAATACAACAAGGACGCCTGGATCGAGATCACCGAACGCGTTCAAGAGACAGGCGTTGACGGCTTTGAGCTGAACTTCTCTTGTCCGCACGGCATGCCGGAAAGACGAATGGGCATGGCAATGGGCGAGCATCCCGAATTGGTCGAGGAAGTCACCGGATGGGTACGTTCAGCAACGAAACTACCTGTCTGGGCAAAAATGACCCCGAATGTAACGGACATCACAGTACCTGCTGGAGCAGCCCTAAAGGGTGGCGCTGACGGCATTGCAGCGATCAACACCATTCTGTCTGTACTCGGTGTCGACCTTAAGACACTACGGCCTCTACCAACGGTTGAAGGCTATACTGTACCGGGTGGATATTCAGGACAAGCGGTCCGTCCCATCGCCTTGCGCAATGTGATGCAATTGGCACGAAAGTTTCCCGACCTTCCCATCTCCGGTATGGGTGGCGTAGAGACCGCCGAAGACGCAGCCCAATTCATCCTTTTGGGCTCATCAACAGTTCAAGTCTGCACCGGTGCAATGCTCCAGGGCTACAAGATGATCGAGCATCTCTGCCAAGGACTCTCAGACTTCATGGATGAACATGGGTTCAAATCGATTGAGGACTTCCGGGGTCACAGCTTACAATACTTCTCAACGCACGCGGACCTAGTGAACCGCCAGAAGGAAGCGAAACGGGCGAAAGCTGGGCAGAGCAACCGAGATGGCATGTGGCAGGGGGACATCGCTAAAGAGACTGAGAGCCTCGCAGTCAACTAGGCAGTGTTCGCATCGAGCCACGCGAGTCCAATCCCTCCGCTCTAACACGTCCCAGCCTTAGAGCTAGCCCCTCTATGTCGAGTGAAGCCTAGATTCATCTACTAGACGGTGGTACCACACCTTGCTACGCTTCCGATATTAGGGTGTCAATTTGACATTTGCAGACGAAAGAAGAGCGTCAACTATGGCTAAACTGCCTACAATGAAAGAGCGTTGCCAATCCCTGATCGCCTCCCCTTCGGTAAGTGCGACGTTAGACCACTTAGACCAATCAAATCATGGTGTAATTGAACTATTATACGCATGGTTTAGTGACCTTGGTTTCAGTTGTGAAGTGATTGCAGTAGGTCCTGGAAAGTCTAATCTCATTGCGTCCATCGGATCAGGACCAGGCGGTCTGGTGCTTTCCGGTCATACCGACACAGTGCCCTGCGACCGTGCTCTGTGGCAGAGCGATCCCTTCGTTCTTCGTGAAGATCAAGATCGATGGTACGGACTCGGCATCATCGATATGAAAGGCTTTTTCTCAACCGTCATCGAGGTACTCACAGATCTCGATCTGACCAAACTCAAACGCCCTCTGGTCATAGTCGCTACGTGCGATGAAGAAAGCTCCATGGCTGGAGCGCGAAAACTGATCGAATTAAATCGTAGATTAGGCAAAATGACGGTCATTGGAGAACCTACTGGTCTCAAGCCGATTCGAGCCCATAAGGGCATCATGATGGAGAGGTTGGAGTTACACGGACAGAGCGGTCACTCTTCTGACCCTAAACTTGGTCGTAATGCGCTCGATGCGATGACGGAGTGTCTAGTTGCCCTCAAAACCACCAGAAGCACCTGGGCAGAGCAGTACCACCATGATGCCTTCTCAATCTCGTACCCCACTTTGAATCTTGGCTGTATTCATGGCGGCGATAATCCGAACCGCATTTGTGGTCAATGCACATTAGACTTTGATGTGCGAACGATCCCCGGACTCTCACCCGAGCACATCCGTTCAACGATCCTCAGTGCCATTCAGCCGATTTGTGATCAGCATGGCGTCGCCTTTGATTTCGGACCACTGATTGAGGCCCTACCAAGTTTTGAGGAAAGTCCTGACGCCAGCTTACTAAAAACGTTGGAGCAACTCACGAACACCTCGGCGGAAAGCGTCGCCTTTGGCACAGAGGCGCCATATTTCAAGGCCCTGAGTGATGAAGTAGTCGTTCTCGGC
>JBMYRY010000024.1:0-13809 GCA_049602795.1 Bradymonadia bacterium | reverse complement strand
AATCCCTGTTGATAGCTTACGCTCGATTGAACCTGTCGGCTTCGTACACAGAGGCGATAGGTGCGACCATCGCCTTTGACTTCAACCTTTATATGAGAGTGGTTCCCGAACGCATCCTCGGGCGTGGTGCCTCGGACAGACGCAAAACCTCCATTGTTCTCCAGTGAGACAGCCCCCTGAAAAACACCGATCCCCCGTTCGGATAACTGCCATGAACTCGATGAACGGCCGCCCATCACGGTATCATTGACAACCCACCATTCGGCATGAACGGTCAGCGGCTTGACTGTGTTCGGCTTACCCATCGCGAAGCTGCTCAACAAGAAAGTAAGGGCGCAAAATGTTTTGAATGTGCATGGCATTAGAACCTCCCGGTGGAAGACACACCACACCACGTCAATGTTACGCGACCGATGGAAAAGGGGCAGGGGATAAGCGCTTTTTCGGTCATGGATCCTAAACACACTGGTGACATCACCGGCAGGGGCGTGATAGATGCAGGGGACACTAATTTTGGCAGAGTAGGCAGGGCAGCATGAGTGAGTTTACAGCGCTGGTCAAAGACAGCATCGAAGGCGGCCGGTTCATTCAGTTGGTCTTGAGTAGCCCAATTAAGACGGTTGAGCCGAGTGTCACCAAGTTGACCGTTCGGCAGATTCAACTGGGCGATGACGTTTATCTCCAATTCACTCGTCAAGACGGACCGCAACAATTTCATCAAAACCTGACCCCGGAGATGGCTGTCGCGGAACTTGAGCGTTTGTTCGGTCAACACTTTAGGCATGCCCATTTGTTTGCCGTGGATCGAGACGTGTCAGCGAAACAAAAAGCGAGTGGCAAACTCAAGATAAACACCATGAAACCCACGAAAACACCCCAAAGCCTGACGCATAATCGCAAAAAGCAATACATCATCCCAGAAGGCGTCCCCTGCGCATTCTTGGAAGCCATTGGGGTGATGAATGCTGCAGGGCGGGTTCTTGCTTCGAAGTACGATAAGTTTAAGCAAGTAAACCGCTTTTTGGAGTTTGTAGACGATATCTATGCGTCCTTGCCCAAGTCTGGCGTCGTGCGCGTTGTGGATTTTGGGTGCGGTAAGAGTTACCTCACCTTCGCCATGCATCACTTACTTGTCAATGTCCATCAGAGACAGGTGGATATGTTGGGCATTGATTTAAAAGAGAGTGTGATTCAAGACTGTGAAGACATCGCTACTCGACTTAAATGTGAGGGGCTTCGATTCTTGGCGGCAGACATTAATGACGTTGTCCCGGACGGAGATGTGAATCTAGTTGTCTCTCTTCATGCCTGTGATACGGCGACAGATGTGGCGCTCGCCCGAGCAATTAAGTGGCGAGCGCGGGCGATTTTGAGTGCCCCATGTTGCCATCACGAATTTGCAAAGCACATGCATGGAGAGTCCTTACCGCAGATCCATGGGCACGGTATTTTGCACGAACGCTTTGCTGAACTTGCAACCGACGCCTATCGGGCTCAAATGCTTGAGTCGTATGGTTACAAAACACAGGTGATTGAGTTTGTGGACCTGGAGCATACCGCGAGAAATCTATTGATTCGCGCAACTCGAAGCACGGGGCTGTCGCTCAAAACCGAGGTACGAGATGCAGCAAACCGAATGGCAACAGACTTAGGCGTAGCCGAGCCAACGCTAAATCGGCTGCTTAACGAGGCATAAGGACACGCTCGTTCAAGACCTGGAGCGCCGCTTAACAACGTCGGCGTTAGACCCTGTTGACTTGACAATCCGGTCCATGCGCATAGAGTATCACCATCGTGGAATAAATCGTGCCGACTCGATGTTTTATTGGCGTAGGGTTTCAACAGTTACGGAGTAGGAGTCAAACTCATGTCCTATCAACAATTTGCCGCAAACGCGGTTGCGAAGGCGAGCGAATCGAAGCGAATCAACTTCATTCGACTCACCTATATTCACCTAGGCGGCGCCGTTCTCGCCTTTGCGGCACTGTGTGCCGCGCTCATTCAATCACCGTTGGCGCCCGCACTTTTGGCGTTTATCGGAGGCGGAATGCTAAACCAACTCTTATTCCTTGGCGGATTTTTATTTGCAGGTCATATCGCCCATCGTTGGTCCATGAGCGACAGATCTATGCAAATGCAGTACCTAGGTCTCGGCGCATACGTTGTGGTTAATGCAGTGGTATTTACGCCAATCTTGTTCGTCGCAGCCAACTATTCTGACCCCAATGCGATCCCGTCAGCGGGCGTTATGACGGCAGTGGTTTTCGGCGGTTTGACCATGATGACAATGTATACAAAGCAGGATTTCTCGTTTTTGGGTGGGGTTTTACGACTGGCTACGTTCGCTGCGATAGGCGTCGCGCTCTGCTCAATGCTCTTTGGATTTTCCTTAGGCATCGTGTTTTCAACGTTGATGGTCGTCTTGGCAGGAGGCTACATCCTTTATGAGACCTCGGCGGTCATGCGGCATTATCCGGAGACGGCGTACGTGGCAGCCTCGCTACGGTTGTTCGCTGCCGTAGCCTTACTGTTCTACTACATTTTACGCATCTTTATGAACCGCGACTAATCTAGTCGCTTTGGGGTGTCTTGGCACTTACTTGCCAAGTCGCCCGCTTGATTTCTTCTTCCTCTTCTTTGTTCTCTTCTTCTTTTTCTTTTTGGGCTTTGCGCATTTGAACAAAACACAGCGGTCAGACGTGCAGTGTTTGTCTTTGGTACATGCTTTTTTGTGGCCTCTCTTGGCGCGGCACTGATTTCGACCGACACCGGCAACGCCTTTCCAGCAGTAGTGACCGGTCTCACAATCGCTATCAGCCTTGCAGTTTGGTTTGCCGAGTAGACCTTTGATTTTGTTGTAATTGGTCTTGCCGTCACGAGTCATGTACTTCTTGCGCTGTTTTGCTGCTCGTTTTCGTTGGCAACTGTTGAGATATTCGCCTTCGCTACTCTTTCCGCAATAGTCCATCAAGTTCGCTTTGCCGGTGCACTTTTCATCTGATGTGACCGTGCCTTTACAGGATGCGCATTTGCCCTCATCGACACCTAGCGGTCTGTATTCGGTGTTGCAGTTCATCTTTGGGTTGATGTTCAGGTAGCGCTCGAACGTATGTTTGAGACCCAGAAAGTGCCCGATTTCATGGGCGAAGGTGTATTCGTTGCCATTGGCTTTAATAAGGATGCCATGATAGCGATTGAAAACCATCCAGTGAGGGAAATAGGCGCGGCCACCGATGCACTTGTTTACTTTCTTGCCTTCAACTCGAGTCTCGTAGCAGATGTCATCCGAGACGAGCACTGTAAGGTGCCCTTTCGTCTTGCGTTCAGCCACATGATCAAAATGTTTGTCCATGAATCCGGCAATTTCTCGAGAATTCTTGAACTGAAGGTTGTCTAGATTCTTGCCTCCGGCTTTTTTCCGGACTTCAGTCGTGTACTTAATCTTGAGCTTTGGCTTGGTGTTAAACAAGCGTTCGGCGTGACCGACGACCGTGTCTAACCATTCCGTCAGTTTTTCCGTTTTGCCGTCTGCCGATCCGATCACAAAATGTACATTGAGGTGAAAGGTGTTGTGACTTTTCTTTTTTGCACCGGCGGTCATCGGCGCTGCGATCATGGTGAGTAATAGCAAAGCAGGTAGGCTGAATAGTCTCTGGATCATTTGGCTCCCCCTCAAACGACGTGTGTGAAATGTATCATAGTGCTTCTCACAATCAGAGGCACGGCGTTTTCGACGAACAGAAACGCTAAAGATTCAATCATGACTAAAGTCATAGACTTGTCTATTGCTCCGCGGGCACAATAGACTTGCTGTAAAGGGAGGTACGCTGTTGCGAACAGACATTCATTACGGTTGGCCCGTTTCTCCCTACTCTGCGAAAACGAGAAGTTACCTCAAATACATTAAGCATCCCGTCAAGGACGTTGAGCCAAACGTCTTTACTCTGCAAAGAACGATTGGCAAAGCCGTGGGACGAGCGGTGATGCCTACGGTTCGATGCCGAGACGGGCAGTGGCTACAAGATTCGAGCGTCATTATCGATCACTACGAGTCTAGCGGTTTGTATCCCAGCATAAGACCGCCTGGCATCACCCAGCGTTTTGCCTCCGCATTGCTGGAAGTCTTTGCGGATGAATGGCTGCCCATGGTTGCCTTACATTATCGATGGAACCGGTCAGTGAACGCTAAGTTCGCCATCGATGAGTTTGCCCGATATGGTCTGCCATTGGTACCGCGCTTTCTTGGACGGATAGGGGCTCGCCCGATAGCTCGACAAATGCAGAGCTATCTCCCGGCTTTAGGTGTTACGGACGAGACCATTCCTGGGATTGAAGCGACGACGACACTGGTGATCGAAGTGCTCAATGAACAGCTGTCGAAGTCAGCGTATTTGTTTGGTGGACGTCCAAGTCTAGCGGATTTCTCGTTGTACGGTCCGCTCTGGGCTCATTTATACCGAGATCCAGGTAATGCGCATCTATTTGTGAACGCGCCCGCTCTGGTCAGATGGATGGAACAACTGACGCAGGGTGCAGAGAGTAGAGGACTGTTTAACCCTGATGATACGGTATGCGCGACTCTTGACCCCTTGTTTCAATGCGTGTTTTTGGACCAGTGGCCCTGGATACGGCAAGTGTGTTCGGCAATTAACGGGTTTTGTGACGAACACCCTCAGGCGCTGCGAGTACCGCGTGCCCTCGGGGAAGCACAATTTACGATCGGTGGATGTGTCGGCTCTCGTAAGTTGATCACCTTTACTCAATGGAAGGCTCAGCGTGCGGTTGAGTTGTTCGACCCTGATGCTATAGGGCCTTGGCTTTCAAGGGTCTTGGGATTGTCGTCGGACGAACGAACTCAGCAGGTGATGCCCGCGATTCGCTATCCTTTCTCATTAGTTGATTTTAAGCCTGTGATTCAGAGCCGTAAACTCTCGTAGCCTGCTTTCAGTTGAATTGGCTAGACGTCGATAGGGTCGGTAATTTGAGACATTGCGCCTCTGGGCCCTTGCCGAAGCAGTGAGCCAACGAAGAGAGCGAGGATACCTAAAAGGCTCAACCAGCCGAGGAGTTGAGATGAGTGATGTTCATCCACGTGTAGGTCGAGCACGGCGTCAATTGCGAGATAATCCACGAGCAGACCAGCAAAGATCGCACATGTCGCAACGGCTCCACCAAAAATCGTCGCGGTGCGTTTACCGTGGAGTTTGCCAAGTATACCAAAGGTCGTAACATTGGTTGCGGGTCCGGCAATGAGAAATGCGATGGCAGCACCAGGGCTGATTCCCTTATGAATCGCGATGGCTGCGAGTGGTGTAGAGCCCGAAGCGCAGACGTACACGGGGATACCTATGAGTGCGAACAGAGGTACCTGAAGGTAGCTTGGGATGGTGGCAAAAACGGATTCATCGAGGATTGGCTCTGCCCAGGCTGCGACGAGCAGTCCCGCAAGAACCCAGGGAAAAGTGTGGTCAAATAATTCTACCAAACCGAAGTGAACGCCATTCTTGAGTCGTGTTTGAACGGATGGTTGTGTTGTCGAGTCGCTGTGTTGTTCCATTGGTTTTGGGGAACGGAGCCCTCGTCCGACGAATACGGCAACAGCGAAGGCAACGACAAAAGCGGCAATCAGTCGCACGCCTGTCAACTCAGCGCCGAGAAGGGGGATAGAGATCAAAATGGCATCAAGTCCGAGCTCAGGTGTCGCGACCAAGAATCCAATCGCTGCCGAAGCGGGCACGCCGCGCTTAATCAAGGTTTCGTAAATTGGGAGTACGCCGCAGGAGCAAATCGGGAGGGGGAGTCCAAAAGTAACGCCCTTCAACGCCTGAACGCTTGATCGTCCACGACCTAGCCAGCCCAGTTGTGCCGGGGTGATAAAGGATCGGATTAGACCTGCCAGCAAATAGGCGAGAAGTAGAATTGGAGCCGTCTCTAAGCAGAGTTTGGCAAACGTTTCGCTGAATCCGGTTCCGCCTGATGTGTGTTCATGGTCATGGCCTTCTAAGATAAATCCAGCCACCAAAAACGCGCCAAATAGTACGCCCAGGGTTGCCCAGCGGTTGTGGTGCTTGTTGGCACCATGTGAATGTGTGTGTGTGGGCATCCATGCTGGTTGAGCATGGTGGTGATCGCATTGATGGTCGTGGGCGCCATGCTCGTGCTCATGACTGTGCTCGTGACTGTGCTCGTGACTGTGCTCGTGACTGTGCTCGTGACTGTGCTCGTGACCGTGATCATGTTCGTGTCCGTGTGCGCAGCCGTTTTCGTCATGTGAGTGCGTATGTGCCGATGACTGGGATACCACCTCGTTCTCCGGCGCTTCTAATGTTTTTGAGGAGAGGTTCTTCTCTAAATCGTGTGCAAAGATGACATGGAGCAGGGTCCCGCCAACTAAAGCCTGCAACCATCCAAGATGAGCATGCGCAAGATCTGCGAGTAAATGTTCACCAAACGAGTAGCCAAGGAGCGTTACCAAGGCGAGTAAGCACATGACTTGCCATGCGCGGCGTCTCGAGTAGGCGACTGTAATCATGGAGAAGACAAAGAGTGATACCGGTAGTCGATGAGCAATGATGGCGGTTCCGAGTCCGAGTAGTTTGTGTTCGGGGCTGGCAGCTAAGGCTGCGCTTTCGATGAGCATGTGGGGTAAAATCCCCCCGATCACCAGAAAGGCGGATGAATGCTCGGCGCTTCGATTAGCGTATCGCTCTGCCAGTGGTGGGAGAAACAATCCAATCAAAAAGAAAGCACCGGCAAGCAGCCCACCGCTCTCAAATGCTTCGGGCAAGAGATGCAGCGCGGCGATACCACCTACACCCACGAGCGCAAAGCCATCCAGGAATGGCATCCATTGGCTGCTTCGAGCGAGTCGTAGCATGATTGGACCGAGGAGAATGGTTCCTAAGGCGATGCTGAGCAAGAGCCCCCCGGTCATACTGTCCTCGTCTCGCTTGTGTGATGTTTTGGATGCGTCACGTCATTCATGACCGAGGTTAAATCAGACCGGTTGATTCAATGCAAGAATGAATCGAACCTAGTGATGTGTTTGTTCTGCGTGATGAGGTGTCTTGCGGCTGTAAGCTACGGTTGTTGAATGCGCGCTCAGAACAAGCATCGTGAACCGATGATGCGACTCTCGATCTTGGTCAAATGCTCGGTGATCCCGTTACGAACATCGGCATGGACAGTTTAGTCAAGCCCGGGGAATCGGTAATAGATGTCTTGCTTTTCATCGAATTCCACACTCGCAATGCCCTCTTTGGTGAGTGCCTCGATGCCGGCTTTCGCCTCTGCCACTGATAGTGGTGTGTGGGCGGCAATTTCTGCGATCGTGAGGGTGCCGTCGCTCATAATTGCGAGGTCTAAGATCTGTTGTTCGTGTGATTTTTTAACGACAGGTCTTTCGCTTTCCTTTGTTGGGTCAGCGAATAAGCTCTTACTCAGTCTGTAGCTGCCCCAGGTAATGACGCCAAAAAATATAGTCATACCGGCCATGAGACCAGGAGACTCTTCATCGCCCGCAAGCATGTCTCCCGCAGCGGCGCAGGTAAGTACGGCCGAACATAAGCACACGTACCCAGAAAAGAATCCGGCAATTTTCCGAAACATATCTAGAGTTCACCCTGACGTTGTGTTCGCTCTTAAAGTGTCGGCTGCACCGAATCACGTTCGAGACTTGACTTTGCTCATTCTGAGCTACCTGTTACGACAAATCAAGAGCATCACATGACTGTTGTTCGCTTTATCCAACAAAGAGTTGGGTGAGCGCATATCCTCCTACGACAAGCCATAAGAACAGCGTGAAGGCGAGGTATAGTGGTGTGAGTCCAATTCCTTTGAATCGTTCGACAACGGTGTTCAGACCAAGGGCGGTCATGGCCATGGTCAATAAGAATGTGTCAAAGACGTTGATGGCGTCAACTGTACTGGGGGATAAAATACTAAAGGAATTGAAACCTGCAACCAGAATGAACCCAATGGCAAACCAGGGGATGGCCACGGGCGTTTTTGTGGTACTAGTCCTGTTCACCCGCCGCGATAGCAACCAGCCCATGACAATCAGAGCGGGTGCGAGTAGCATGACGCGAGTCATCTTCACGATGACCGCAATGTCTGAGGTACTCGGTCCGACAGCATCCCCTGCACCCACAACATGTGCAACTTCATGCACAGATGCACCAATGTAGATACCAAACACTTCAGCGTTCATTGGTACGAGACCGAGTCGATACACGAGGGGGTACAGGAACATTGAAAGTGTTCCGAAGCAGACGACAGTAGCGACAGCCACAGCAGTTTTATGAGGTTCGGCTTTGACCACAGGCTCGGTTGCAATCACCGCTGCAGCCCCACAAATCGCAGCTCCGGCTGACGTCATTAGCGCAGTTTCTCGGTCCATTTTGAGTAGGCGAATGCCCACAAATGCGCCAATGACAAGTGTACTGCTTACCATCACAATGTCTAAGGCGACGCCGGCAACGCCGATATTGGCGATTTGGTCAAAGGTGATTCGGAATCCGTAGAGAATGATCGCCAGGCGCAGAATCTTCGAGGCGCTGAGTTTGATGCCCGGCTCGATGCTTGCCGGGAGATGGAGCTTGATGGTGTTGCCGATGAGAACACCGAACAGGATACCGACAATCAGTGGGCTGATTCTCAACTCTTTAAGCCAAGGTTGGTGAGCAAGAAAAGTTGATCCTAAGGCGATGGCGCCAACGAGACCCAGTCCAGGTAGAGATTTCGTGAAGACCGACTTATCTGACGTACTCATTTGGACACCCTCTTGATGCTTGCTGACGCCCTACTAACACTTCTTCGGAACGAACGCCAAGAGCTAGATCAGATAGATTCGTTTTTCCTCGGACTCACGGCGTCGAAGAATGCCTCCGTAAATTCATTAACGGGCGAGCGGATGATCTCATTGGGCGTGGCGAGTTGAACCATTTTGCCCTTGTCTAGGACGCAGACGAGGTCGGCGAGCTCGAGCACATCGCAATGATCATGGGTGACGATGAGCGTGGGGGTTGAACGGATGCCTCCGGTACCTGACAAAGCGTGCCGAATATCTCGCTTCGCAATTGGGTCGATGTTGGCAAGCGGTTCATCAAATAGAAATATACCTGGTTGACGTGCAAGCGCACGGGCGATGACAGCTCGTTGCCGTTGTCCGGTAGAAAGGGTATGAGGATATGCGTTGAGGTAGTCAGCGCATCCGAGCTGTGTGAGCCAGTGAGTGACTTGCGTGTTGAACATTGAGTCACATTGGCCTGATGGTAGACGACCAAATTTCGCATTCTCATCAATGGTCAGGTGAGGCAGTAGGTGGTGCCCTGGTGGCACATAACTGATGCCTCGGGATTCGATGGGTAGATTCACGGCATGTGCGGAGTCAAACAGGCATTTCGCGTCAATTCGAACCGAGCCGGAGATGGTGGGGAACGCTCCAGCGATGGCCTTAAGCAATGTTGATTTTCCAGAACCGTTCGCACCAATGATGGCGATGACATTGACTTGAGTTTCGAAGTGTACTGACAGTTCGAATGAGGCTATCTGGACTGTGAGGTCTATCTGCCAGCTCATTGGTTATGTCTCCATCCGCGCGTGTGGAATTGGGTGAGCCTTTTGATGGTAAATGGCAGAGCTCTCAAGGCTGTTAGAAGCAAGAGTGCAATCACCATGAGTGCGACAGCAAGCGCGATAGCGACGGAGACATCGCTCTCAAGCATACTGTAAATGGCAAGCGGCATCGTTAATGTAACGCCCTCCAGGCTACCCGCAAATAAGAGTGTTGCACCGAATTCGCCTAGTGAACGTGCCCAACTAAGTGCCGCGCCACTGATTAAGCTCGGTAGTGTCATGGGGATGATGACCGCCCGAAGTACGCCAAGTCTACTCAATCCTAGGGTTCGAGCAACAAGTAGGACGTCTTTATCCATCGTTGAAAATGCTGAGATGGCTGCAGAGATAAAGAATGGCGCCGAAACGATAACTTGAGCGATGATGACGGCTATCTTAGTGAAGGGGAGAGATATCCCAAATTGAGCGAGTTGCGTACCTAGCAGACTGGTTGGTCCTAAACCGAGTAATAAACCCAGACCGACAACAGCGGGGGGCATGACGATAGGAAATTCGATGAAAGGAATGATTCGTGCGCGTTTTTTCTCATTGAGCGAGGAGATAAGCCAGGCTGTGGGGGTGCCCAGTAAAAGTACAACAGCGAGACTGGCGAGTGAGGTTTCAATGCTGACCCAAAGCGATTTTCTGAAAGCTGGGCGCCCAAGTGCTTCAAAGAGTTCATCCATCGAAAGAGCGCCTAAAAGACCCAAGATTGGGGCACCGATGAGCAAGCACAGGGGAAGCGCGAGACTGAGGGCAACAAACATTGCGGATAGGTTCTTGGTCATTGTTCTCATTTACGACTGTCCATCGAAGCCGGCTGCCCGAAGGATGTGCTGAGCTTTTGGGGTCCGAAGGAAATCGAACCAGAGTCGAACAGGTGTTTTATCATTCAATCGCGCGGCTACGTACTCGATGGATGGACATAAATGTGTCGGGATTGTGATCACTCCGGTGTCACGTTCGTGGATGACATCGCTGCTGTAGATGATGGCTGCATCAGCAACCCCAAGGCGTACTTTCGTTCTGACGAGGCGTACATTTTTCTCTCGGGATACGACGTTGCGCCGAATTTGTTTGATGAACGATGTACCATGAGTGGCTTGAGCATTTGCAAAGAGTTGCTCCGTGTACTGTCCAATGGGGGAATCCAATGAGCCAAGAACGAGCCTGGGTATTTTGTTTAGATCGGAGAAGACAAGTTGCTCGGAAGCGCGCTGTGGCGAAAGAACAATTGCGAGTCGATTCGTGGCGAATGCACTTTCGCTTTTGACCAGTTTCTGTTCAGTTAGCTCCCGAATGTGTGAACGATTTGCTGATGCGAAAATATCCGCTGGTGCACCATTGCTGATTTGCAATCGCAAGACTTGGCTACCGCCAAAGACGAGTCTCACCTTGAACTCGGGATGTTGTTTTTCAAACTCATCTTGTAGTGTTTGAAATCCCTCGGTGAGTGAGGATGCCGCGTAGATGGTGACGTTGACCGGTTCGGGTGATGTGCATGCGTTGAGAGAAACGTAGAGGCACAACCCAATCATTGCCACGAACTTCACGGCGAAGAACTCCTCATCAGCGGTGTTTGAACTCCCTACATAACGCTTATTGACCCAAAAGTCATCGCTCATACGTGTCTGATAGTGTTGACAGTATTTTCTTGCCAATACGCCTCTTTGCGTCAATTTGCAGTATCAGATAAAGAGGCGCTTACCCGAAACCTTGGATGGAGAACCAGCTAGGGCTGACTATTCGGGGGGGCTAGAACACAGCGCTGGGTAGGAAGGCACTCGCCGGGTAGACCGCTCTGCTCACAGACATAGCCATCTGAACATGCACAGTGGTCGCCAAAAACGCAGAAGGCATTAGTATCGCCAAAAATGCCACAGTTGGTCGGGTCAAAATCACCCCGGGCTTGGCCGCAACTATCTGCTCGTGTCCCTTCACGACCTTCATCTTCTGGGATACAAGTTTGGTTTGCTTCGCATAATTCGCCCGCTGCCGGGGGACTGTCTTGACCGCATCGATAGCCTTCAGAGCACCTGCAGTTGAGACCATTGACGCACGATGCTTCGGTATCTCCGAGTTGACCGCAGTCCACTTTCAAAAATGGAAAGTCTGGGGAGCCACACCGGTCTTCATTCAATCGCGGTACGCAGGTCCCGCCAGGATCGCATTCATTGGTTCCAGCATAGAGAACTTCGGATGTACATCGGAATGCGGGAGAGCAAAAACAATGGTCACCAAAAACGCAGGTGGCATCGACATCACCATTGAGCGTGCAATCGACCCGCATGCGCCCCTCAAAAAGGTTACCGCAAGACCTTGCCGTTGTACCGGGGAATTCCGAATCAGGTTCGGCCATGGCGTCGTTCGAACTCGAAGCCATGTCTATGTCGCTCATCTGGTCCATGTCAGAAACGATGGCGGCATCGGCCACTTCGGGGGTGATATCTTGTGGGTGTAGGTCGCTCAATTCATTGAAGCCAACGTCGATAGGTTCAAATTGGTCTATATTGGAACGGGCATCGAACGAGTATGCAGGATCAACTTCGCTTTCGTTTTCTTTGATACATCCTGAGACGAGGATCACGAACAGTAGCATTGAGCGATTGAGCATTCTAGCCTCCCTGTTGAAATCCACTGCTCGTTTTTGGGCATGTGTTCGGTACACAACGTGGATTTCTTGACTATAGCACCCTTACGCCTTCGATGCTTCTTTCACCTTGGATACGGGAATGCTGCGTTGAGGTTGCGTCGTCTTAGGAAGACGTTTTTAAGTTCGTGCAGGTAGGGCGAGGGCTCGTCGAGCCCCTTTTAGTTCGACTCTAAAGGACTGGTAAGCGAACTGTAGCTCATTTTTGGCGTGGGCAAGTTTGACGCGCAAAGTATCTAATTGTTCGCGTAATTGGGCTCTTGTGAGTCGAGAACGGTGAGCAAGCAGACGAGTTCTTTCGTGCTTAATCGCATCGAGATGCTTCGCTCGCTCCAGAATGCTTTGTTTGAGTTGAGAAAGTTTCGCTTCGTATGGTTGCCAACGCTCGAGAATGGAATGCCGTTCGTACCGTGCCTTCATTCGTCGCATTTTTCTCTCAGCCAGTACTCGTAACTCAACGCTCTTCGGCGTTTTTTGTAACGGTCCAATTAGCCCGACCAGTCGTAGCGCGAGTAGCACGTATCGCGTTGGATCGAGGCACCATCCTAAGAAGCCGAAGCCATTCCTGTAGTCCGTTGGTGCATCGTGATGATCCGCATGGTGATTTCCTTCTCCCATTGGCAACAGCCAAAGGTAATTGTTTCGAGCGGAGCTACGCGCTGCTCGCAAACCAAAGAGATGAGTGAACGAGTTAACTGTCCAGGTGATATTTTGAATGATTACGGTGGCAAGAACCGACATCCAGACTAGACAGATACCTGACCAGAGTGTTGAACCAATCAATAGACCAATGAGGAATGGGACGGCGTAGATCATGATGATTAAGAAGAAGAGGTACCAGCGATGTTGTAGCTCTATGACCCGGTGTTGATTTAGCACCGCTTGAGTGCGCGCCTCGTACAGTGCATCTCTTTCCGGGTTTTTGAAGAAATAGCAGAGCACATGAGACCACAGGAAGTTCTGCCATGGAGTTTTGAACCAGATGGCGGAGTAGGGATCATCAGCGTGCCGGCGGTTGCCGTCCACGGCGTGATGCACTCGGTGTCTCCCCGCCCATTCACCAACCGAGCCCTGAACTGCGAGGGTTTGCCCAAGGTACCCGAAGAATAGATGAACCGGAGCGCTGATGGATTTCGTAGCTCGATGAGAGACCATTCTGTGCGCATATCCAGTGGTAGAAATGACGGCGAAAAGGATGTGTGAACAGAGGTAGACCAACATGGTCATGAGAAATCCGTCTGGTGCGTATGCAAAGGCAATGAATGACAGTAGCGCGACAAGGTGGGTCGTCGTGAGGTAAATGGAATTCACTTTGCAGATTCGATGATTCAATTTAAAGACATCACGGATTCTCTGCAAGTACTGACCCTTATCCGGGTCAAGAATAAGAGTATCACTTTGTTCTCGTTTCATCATCGCGCCCTTTCAGCGTGTCTGTCACCGGTATGGATTCGCTATGAACGAAGCCCGCCTAAAAGCAGTTTTCTTGACCGGATCTCTTGTACGCACTCTAGTACGGAACGTCTAGGCTTCAATGTGACGGT
>JBMYRY010000023.1:0-13812 GCA_049602795.1 Bradymonadia bacterium | reverse complement strand
GATCCCCAAACGACCCCCAAACGATCCCAAAGCGACCCCAAACGACCCAAAAAAACGACCACAAAAAAGGCCGTACGGGCACCCCGAAAAACACGGTGCCCGTACGGAGCCAAAACGACCGCCAAAGGACCGCAAACGAACTTGTTGAATCTTTGGGAGCAACCCTAATACCGCCTTACAATCATGCCCACGTGATCACAGGACAAGGCACCCTGGGTCTTGAGCTTTTTGAGCAAGCGCCACATCTCGACACTGTACTGATTCCGGTAGGCGGTGGAGGTCTTTGTTCAGGCGTGGCAATCGCGATGAAACACCTGAATCCGTCCATTAAGATCTATGGTGTGGAGCCTTCTGGAGCAGACGATGCCTTTCAATCGCTCAATGCTGGTTACTTTATCCCGCAGACAAACCCTCAAACCATTGCCGACGGTCTTCGAACGAGTTTGGGCGACCTCACTTATCCAATTCTACGTGACCATCTCGAGGGAATCCTTACGGTCTCGGAAGCGGGGATTGTCCACGCGATGCAAATGATTTGGACACGCATGAAAACGCTCGTTGAGCCAAGCGCAGCGGTTACGTTAGCTGCCGTTTTGGAGCATGAGTCCGCATTGGACAAATCAAAACACATTGGCCTTGTTTTAACTGGGGGTAATGTGGACCTAACTCGCCTGCCCTGGTGAGGCAGAAGTGTCACTGCAAAACCGTTCATCCTTTATTCTCGACGGTCGGTGTAGCCTAACATCATAGCATGGACCGTCGCCTGACATCATTCGCCCTCTCGGACGGTTAATCGGCCTCAGGTGACGTTTTCCACGTGCGATTGAAATTCCGCTCATTTTTATTTCGAAACGCCGTCTCTACATCGATGTCCAGGCGGTTCGCAATCGCGAGAAGAAAATTTAGGACGTCGACGATTTCATCGGCAACCTCAGCTTTCGATACGACGGTATCGCCCTCAGAAAAATACTTATTATACCGTCGAACTGCCGCAAAGAGTTCGCCTACCTCTTCGCCCATTAAAAAGCAATTGTGTACCAAATCTACATCAAGCCAACCATGATGACGCTCGAGTTCGTAAACAAGCTGTTGAAAGGATTGCATCGTCGGATTATCTGGTAACCGCGCTAATTTCTTAGTCATTAAATATTCTCCCTGTGAGCTTGACATTCAATGCACATCGGCACTTCTGGCGCGACATTAAGACGTTTAAACCCGATATCTTCATCACACCGGATGCAGTATCCATACTGTCCACTTTGCATTCGCCTTATCGCTCCCAGTACTTGGGCATGTCTCAGCCTCAGACGGTGAACCCCATCTTTACTGACTGACTGCTGTGCGATGGCATCCATCCGCGATAAGCGACCCACGCTCTGCTGATCCAATGCGACAGGCTTACTCCCACTCCGTGCTCGCTCAATCTGGAGGGGCAATTCCTTGAGCAACATCTCCAAGTGTGTCTTGAGAGTATTTAATTGACCCTCGGAGAGTAGCGTACTCATATCTTCTTCAATGCCCCATGTAGTGTTGAATTCATTAAGCCCGTGCGCGCATACGGTCTATCTCATTCTCTTTCAGCGGTATCAAAGAAAATCTCTGTTCTGCCAGGGTTAGGATAATCCACAGACTTACCGGACGATTACGCGGGCGCTCCAAGAACCGATAAACTTTGTCTCTAGGGTAGATGAGTCGACGAGGAAAAGTTGGTCATCTTCAATAAAATAAAACGCGAGTTGCTGAAACATCTGAGCGAACTCTTTCGCACCTTTGATGCCCATCTGAACCCCGAACCCCATCTCTTGGTGGGTCATGTCCGAAGAACTACCAACGACGTGATAAAATGGAAGCTCTCTTGTCAACAGGCAGCGACGCAAAGTCTTGGTGGATTCGTCGTTCGCACCACTCGAACTCAATTGCCCAGCCGGATTGCATGCAGTAATCACGCAGAAAAAACGCCAATGAACCGGCATTGATGAGTCAAGTAAGAAGATGGTCCTCTGATATCGCTCGTCAAAGGGATCAGTCACGTGGCGTTGATCGCTCAAAGCCTAAACCACCCTACTGTTCGGTCTTGGAACTAGGCACGCCCGACGCATCGGTCGCTTCAGGCTTTTGTACGCCTGCGTCGGAAGTGGAGGCTTCTTCTTCTAACCGATCAACAAAGTCATGGGGCACAGGGTACTCCTTGCCGGGGATTTCCATTAGGTCCTCAATCGGCTCTTCCTCTTTACCCTCAATCGTACCTTCGAGTACTTCCACATCAATTGGCGGATCAAGCTCATATTTAAAGCCTTGAGATGGCAAATACATCTCGTAAACTTCATCCTCATAAAGATACATTCGACGAAAGGCCTCTTCCATCTCCCCAAAGACTTTGTGGGTTCGTCGGGACAACAAAAATCCATAGAGCCTGATTGCTCGATCATTTTGTAGACGATGACATCCATGGGAAAAGCCTCTCTTGCTCATAATCGACATATAATTTGACGAACCATGTGCTCGGATACCTTTATCCCAATCAGGGCGCCCATTCTTTCCGGGAATAACAAAATAGCCTGCGACAATACCAAAAGCAGACAAGTATCCCGGCCCGAGGTCATTGTAGTTGACGACCCTCTGGCTTTTCCCGTTGACCCATTTGCGTTTAACGAGGGTCGAAATCGGCGTCGTATTCGGTGGACGCCAGGTTGGAGCCGCAACAATCTTGCGAATGACACGTTTCCCTACGTCCGACATCTTGTACTTCAGATACACATAACCATTTGAGCTCTGCTCTTCAGCCCAGCCACCAATCGTCGTTCTCCATTTTGCCAACGGAAACGTCTCGCCATTATAGGTGAGCATCAGCGAAATCGTTGGAAACCTCTTACGCTTTTGATTACGTTTTCGCCCTTTCTCGTTGTATGGAAAGTCGTACCAGACCGACCCTCTATCTACGATCAATGAGATCTCCATATGGTCACTGTAATACTCTGGTAGCTGGGGAAATCGGATGCCTGCTCGTAGAGACTCGAACGCCGAACGACCATGGCGCTTAACAAATGCGTTGAACCCTTCGACGGTCTCAATGCCCAAGTCCTTCTTGGCTGCCTCAAGATATTCTTCGACTAGATTTCGGACCTTAATTCGCGTGCCATCCTTCGCCGTGTACTCTGGAATGTCTCCACCTTGTGCGTTCGTACCATCCTCAATGATGCCTGCGGCTGCCACAATACGTTCACGAAGCGCTCTCAAGAATGCATCATAATTGAGCACCATCGGGGGCTTTGAGAGTGCCGCGAGCGTATCTTCTTCAAGAACACCCCAAACATAGAGCTTATGTTTGCGCTGAAAACGTCGTATCGCTTTCTCGAAGCCTGCGTCACGCTTGCCCTTCTTATGCCTGAACCGCTTGCGAACATGACTATCACAAAACATTCGCTTCTCGATTGATTGAAAGGCTTCCTTTTCCCTGCTTCGAGCTTGATTTTCTTTAATTATCCGAGCGATCTCCGGGTTTATTTGTTCGACTTGCGACACGCTGAGGTCACCATGCTTTTTGCGAAATTTAGCCAGCTTCCTATCACGCTTCTTCAAACGTCTCTTCTGTCGCCGATGATCCCATTTCGTGACCGGTATGAACTCAAATTGTCCAATCAAGTCATAATCGATTTCACCGAGGCATTCTTTCTTCTCGTCAGCCAAAACCCGTTCAACGACCACACCTAGACTTGGAGGAACGCCAAATACTTCCAAGAAGTTCAGTTCTTCGCTTCGCAACGGACTGCCATCGGCATCGATGACGTCATTCGCAAGGCCTCGGTAAACACTCCGATAATTGTTGGGGATTAGATCGCCATTTTCGTCTCGTCTATCTGTCAAAATAGTGGGCACCCAGTCATCCGACAAGTCGAGGATGGTGTATCCATGAGCCAGGGCCGTCTCCTCGGACACAAACCGGTCCTCTCCATCCACTCTAATCAGAATTCGCTCATCAACGCCTAGGCTTGGCTGATTGGCTAACGGATCTGGGGCAACCTCTTTGTCTACAAGACGAGCGTCGAGAACCCTAACATCAATCTGTGGTGGGGACGACGACTGAACCTCTGGCGTCGTAGTCTCTACCGAACAGCCTGCCATCAGCAGCAATGTCATGAGGCAATTGATGACAGATTTCATCGGTAATGCTTGTCCTTCAAAAAAGATAATCGGGTGGGCGACAAGATAGCATGAACTTTACGCCGCGTCCTTACTTGTGCAATGAAAAAATCAGTCTCTGCAAAACTACCGCCCTTTCCGAAACACAACGAGCAGTATTAATCGTGATCGGAAGCTTAAAGGCAACGATTTGCCATAGACAACAATGAGCAGTTGTGGCATGTTCCCGCGATGATGAGAATCGTGGAAACACATTGCAGTGGGCTGATTTGCCTCCTAACGCTCGTCCTATCTATGGGCAGTGCTCAGGCATGGTCGACCGATGGGTCAGCCCCCATTTGGCAGACCTTCTTACTAGACGGGCAACAACGCCATGAAGCGTGCCACGAATGGCCAATCCAAACAGCACAGTTTGTCGATGTACGTAACCTGAATACCGAATGTGGCTCACGAGGACGCTTCAACGTAAACAACTGGCCGCACTCTGTATCGATCGGTAGCCCCTCCCGAGGGGCCTTAGTATACGCTGAAGCATTAATGCCGAATCAATTTCTAACCTCACGCAAACACAAGAGATTCGGTACACGAGAGTTAGTCAGTACCATTGAGCGAGCTGTAGCAGTCGTTAATGCGAAATTTCCAAACACCCCTATCCTGCATGTCGGCGATCTATCCCGGAAAAATGGAGGTTTTTTTCCTCCACATTTGTCGCACCAATCAGGACTCGATGTCGATATTGGGTACTACCTGAATCGAGGACACAACCCCAATAGCTTTCGCCACACAAATCGCCGAACAATGGACACGGCACGGACCTGGACACTCATCGAGGAATTTCTGCGGACAAACAACGTAGAGTACGTTTTCTCTGATCGTTATTTAATTCCGCTACTACGAAAACATGCCGCCGAAAATGGGCGAATGACGCCAACGCAAGAACGTCGTTGGTTTGGCGGTGGCGGTATCATCCGGCATCTGAAAGGTCATGCCGACCACCTGCATATTCGAATAAAGGCGCCTGAATCCTCTGCGGCGGTGGCTCGGCTTGAAGATGAAATTGGACCACGGGCCTTACGACGCATGATGACTCCGATTCCAATCTATACGAAAATCAGAAGTGGAGACTCCATCGGACGAATCGCTAAACGCGCTGGTATCAGCCAAAGAAAACTCAAGAAGTATAATCGTCTGCGAGGTAAGTCCCCACGCATCTATGCTGGAAAACGGCTAATTGTGGGTTATCGGTATCCCAAATATGCGAGCACAAAGCCGATGAAGAGGGTCGCTCGGCGTGCATCCAAAGGCTCAGCCTCGACCAGGTCGACATCAGTAAAGACCGGTAAGAGAAAAGCGTTAAAGTCGAAGCGAACCAAAAAACGTGTAGCGAAAGTGAAGTCCAACAAACGTTCACGACGGAGTGCCCGAAGACATACAGTGCGTCCTGGGGATAGCCTGTCCAAAATTGCCCATCGCTATCGAGTGCCTACCGCAGAAATTTGCAGGCTCAATCGACTCGCAAAGAATTGTGCCTGGTCGAATATTCGAAAGCGCCCAATTCACTTACGCATCGGACAGAATCTCAAGATTCCCAAGAAATAGACGACCTCAATTCATTATTGAGGAGGTTGAGGCTGCTCCTTCGCTGCGCCACCGCTAGGTGGCGAGGTTGAATTTGTGCCAGACGCCTCCGTGACACCTGCATCCAGTTGCTCCTTAGCAGGGGGCACTTCTGCGTCTTGGGGCAGGTGTTTGTATCCCAATAACGTGTGGACATCTTCAACCTTCGTTAGTTTCAAAGTTCGCTTGTGATCTTTAAAAGTATGAAATCGCGTATTCAGCGTTAGGTACCCCTCCGCGGTCACACGAATGTCCCTGAAACCTGAATCTTTCTCAACTTCCAAAGTGAATGGGGTATATCCAAAAGTTTTTCGACCGTGAACCACCTTCGCTCTGATTTGCGGTGGATAAGTGACAAAATCGATGGTGACTTTCTCTTTCTTTTTCTTCGGTCCACTCTGCGACATCGCAGTGCCGCCGAGCACTAATGTGGACACACCCAGTGCAGCCAACCCCCATCGTAAAAATCTTGTTCCAAGATGATTCATTTTGCTCACTCGCCTTTTGAGAGTTTACTCTCCTGTCGTTGAACTCTTCAGCATAGAACATCTAACCGTTCACGCGTGTTTCGTCCACGAAATTACCGCGTAAATCTTATGTTGGTTTCATATGTAAGGCTTGTGAATGAGTTCTAGCGAGACAAGTTCGTGTCTATTTTTCCTGCTTTTGATGTCGATGCTTCATCTTTCTGAGTTGTTTCTCAAATTTCTTACATGGGTCATCATTGTCTACACGCTGCGTGAACCACACAAACTCATAAGGACTCGTTTCGTAAGCGCTTATATCTACCTTGTCCGAACTGACCTCTAAAACTGCTAGCGACATACTCCCAGAAAGATAATTTGGAATCCCATAATCAGTCCGGACATGTCCGTTTCCAGCCACGAGAACTACGCTACCCCGCCCACTTTGTTTACTCATCTCCTGAGCCATGAATTGATCCTTAAAGGATTGAGCACTTGTCATCATTTTCACCATCGGACGGTTCAAGTGACCGCAATGAGCACGTTCAATATCTTTTTCCAACCTTTGAATTGCTACGGGAGTAAGTTGTGTGGGCAACGGGGGTGAAGCTTTCATATGGCTGAAGACGGTCATTCGAGGTGGATGCGCGGGCAGCGGACGAAGTCCACGCGCGTAGATCGTTTTGATGAGGGGCTGGTAAATTGAATAGTCCGGCCATCCCGAAGACTGCCAACTCGATGCCTCTTTGAACAGCTTCTCGGAATCAGCGCTCCTAAGTTGTTGAAGCTTGTTCATCGTGAGCATTTCTAATTGCACGGCGCCGACACGAGGTAGCGCGGCAACTATTTTTGCCTGTATATGGTGGTGCTGCGGGTTATCATGCTTCTCGCCTAAAAGGATATAATCTGCACCAGATAGGGCATCAACTAATTGTGCTTCTGTAATGAACACCTGATCAACAACGCTAAATATCTTTCCTGTCATTGGGTGTGTCTGACCAAGGGCATTCTCCTGAAACTCAGATTGCTCTTTGACCGATCTATGGCAGCCCACCATGGACACCATTAAGAGAAGGCAGCACAACGGACCACCAGCCTTTGAATAGAAATCTCTTATGTTCATGACGTCCTTTCAGTGGTCTTAAAATGTACTGTGCATACCGACTGGATTATTCCCAAAAAATTTAAGGCTCGTTCCGCAAGCGACCATCGGTCTTGCGACTCATCGAGACAGTGCCTCGTAGATCTCTTCAAAGGTCGATACAACAATGTCCGTCTCCGATCGCCAACTGGGTGGACACTGTTCACCGACCAAAATCGTCGTGCAATTAGCAGCTTTGCCAGCCTGAAGATCATAAAGATAATCTCCCACCATCACCGCTGGCATCTGGGCATCCATCCGTCTTAAACACTCATATATGCCTTCTGGAGATGGCTTAGGTGGCGCTTCGTTTCGACCTAGGACCCGACTCTCGGGAAAGAAGCGTCTACACCCGATTTGGCCCAATGTAGCCAAAGCAATCTCGTGTAAATTCCTCGTCAAAATCCCCATTTTGCATTCTCGCTCATGAAGCAATGCCAGCACCTTATGAACACCGGGAGCACACTCCGTGTGAGCAACATTCTCCCATTCCCATTCAGAAATGATCGCTCGAAACTCTTCCTGAGCCCTAGGCGAGGCCTCTTCAACCACAGAAAGAATGTCATCCTCAGCATCTATTCCAAGCCGCTGCCTCAATTCATCGAAATCATGACAGGGCACCGTGAGTGTGCCATCCAAATCGAACACCCAAGTTGAGATGTTCAAGAGTTGATCCAACTTTGACATAACCTCGCTTCCTTATTTAGTGACACATGCCCACTACTCGATCAGTCAACCCAAGGCTGCTCAGACCAATTCGTTCCCTAAGAAGAAGAGAATGTTTTACGTTATGAGTTACAAAGATTAAGGGTCTGAAGGCTTCGGCGTATCAATCTTCATCAGGCTCTAACAAGCCACCAAAGTCCGAATCATCATCAGCATTGACGGTGCTCGAATTTTGCGAGCGGAGTGCCTCGTCATTAATACTAACGAAGCTCATCTCTGACGTATCGTCTGCTGTGGGCTTCTTGCTCGTTAGATTATCATCGTGAGGACGAATCAGTGGAAACCGCTCCTTCGTTTCAAGGATCGACGGAGAGACTTCAGGTGTGATGACGGCAGGAGCACTACTCGGACGCGCTTTCGACAATAAATCCGAGAACTCATCAATAGAAGCTTCAGGCGGGTCCGCTAGCCCTGACTCGGCGTCAAGATCGACATCAAATCCAAACTCATCGTCTTCGGACTCATCAATGATAACTGACATTGGTGGCTCCATCATCTCACTGAGTTCACCGTACTCACTGAAGTCGATCTCATCGATATTGACATCATCAATCAGTTCGAACTGCTTACTTTCCTCATGGGCTGGCGTTTCAAATTCCAGCGCCTCTGAATTAAACGACTCGGCATTATCAGGCGGGGTTTCCACGGGCGCGTCATCATCGCCCCCCCCTTGTGAAACGAATTGTGCACGCTCCAAAATCAGAATTAGTTCATCCCGCAACGGATGCTCTTCAGCAGTCTCTACAAACCGACTGAAGCTCTCCAAATACTGAACCTGGTCATCATTAGGCACATAATCACCTGGAATCATTTTGGTACGCTTTAACGCGTGTTCTAACAACTCAAACTCTATCAGTAATGCTACGTCAGCAACCAATGAAGCTGACGATGCTACGGGCTGTACTGCGGTCGGATGCCGACTCGTCAGCACCACCGGCCGTGGCGTATCGTCGTTCGAGAGGTCCGCATTATCATCAAGTTGCCTAATCTTATCGGCAAGAGTTGCCTGCGCCCGTGTCTGTCCTGATGCGGCGTGAAGTCTCATTGCTTCGCGGAATACCGCCAACGCTTTGTCAACTCGTCCTTGCATGACAAAGACATCACCGAGAATCTCAAGCGTCTGCTCATTCTTTGGATCGTCCTTAAAGAGGATATGAAGCCAAGACAGTGCCTCTCGCAACAAACTACGTGACAGATAATTACGAGAAAGTTCAATCGCGACGTCATTTTCACTGGGATATAGAAAGAGAACGCGCTCAGAAATTCTAGCATGCTCTTCCAACTGACCCGAAGCGAGCAGCGCATTTAGCACTTCCTTGAAGCTATTAATCGCCAAGATATCTTTACCAGTAGCGGCATAGCCTTCTGCCAAACGGGTCCGATTAGTCCAATCATCCGGAGAGATCTGAACCAATTCCCTCAACATGCTCAGAGATGTATCACGGTCACCTCTCCGTTCGTATACGCCGATCAAGCTCTTGAATGTTTGCGAGGCCTCTTTAACTCGGCCCAGGGCAACCTGGCTTTTGGCGAGTTCATGATGAAAGTCCAGACGGGTAGACTCTATCTCAAGCAGCCGCTTAAGCGCGCCCACACACTTCTCATGAAAACCTTTTGCCTTGAAAACTCGAAATGCCTTTTCGTAGTACTCGACTGCGTAGGCGTCAGAACCATTCTTTACATGAAGCCCTGCGATCTTCTGCAGCACGAACACATCGTCTGGGTCAACCTCAAGAATCTTGAGGTACTGCTTAATCGCTCGATCGATCAATCCTTTATCAAGCAGCTTTTGCGCTTGATCGAGTACTTGTCGTTTATCGATACTCAATTGGGCACTCCAGTGTCTCGCGCTATTTTAGCGCGCATTTACTCCCGCCGTCGACGATTTACTTTACGCGACTCGCATATTCTTGGGTTCTCGTGTCGACCTTGATGGTTTCACCCTGCTCTACGAATAACGGTACCTGAACGATGGCACCCGTGGCAATTTTCGCTGGCTTGACACCGCCTTGGACGGTGTCGCCTTTTACGCCCGGTTCGCATTCAACAATCTCAGACTCAATGAAGTTTGGTAGATCGACATCGATTGGGCGTCCGTTGTAGAGCAGCACACTGACTTCGAGTCCATCCTGCAGAAACAGTGCATTGTCGCCTAAATCTTCAATGCTCACCTCAAGTTGATCGTAGGTCTTGTTATTCATGAAGTGCCAAGCTGTACCATCTGAGTACAGCACCTGCATTTTGACATCCATAACGTCTGGCTTACCGACTTTGTCGCCAGAACGAAAATTGTTCTGAACAATTCTTCCGTCCAACATGTTCTTCATTTTTGTCTTAACGAATGCCACACCTTTACCAGGTTTTACAAACTGGCATTCCACAATCACCCAGAGGCTCCCCTCGTACTCAATTTTTAAGTTTTTTCGAAATTCGTTTGTTTGAATCACGTTTCAATGTCCTCCGTTGATCAGGTCCGCAAGACCAATCAATCCAATTCGATACCCATATTTGCCTAGACCACTTACTTGACCCGTAACGACACCAGCCGTCAAGGTGATTTGTCGAAATGCTTCGCGCTTTGCCAAATTTGAGAGATGGACTTCGATCACCGGACACTCACATGTGGCTAGAGCATCTCTAATCGCGACACTCGTGTGACCGTATCCTGCGGGATTAATCAAAATGCCTTGAACACGGTGTGCTGCCCCCTGAATGAAGTTGACAATCTCTCCTTCAAGATTGGTTTGAACGCAATCAACCTCAATCCCGATTTCTTTAGCAGTCTCTCGACAAAACTCGTTCAATTGAGCGAGTGTTTCCCGACCATAAACCTCGGGTTCGCGCTGCCCGAGCAAATTAAGATTAGGACCATTAATCACCAGAATGAGTGGCTTCATCATTACACCATATTAATGAAAATGACCGAGCATTTCAGCCGCAGCGCTCGACAACTCAAATACAACACGACCTTCATATTCTTCGGCGTCGACAATGCCTACTAACAAATAACTATGGTCGATAGGACAACAGATAAACTTACGGTTTGGTCCCTCCAACGAGAGCGATGTTACTTCGCCGAGCCCCATCAATTGAAATCCTGTTTTCATCTGTTGAATGAGCGGTGTGATGGCGTTCACACGGTCTAGTGACTCGAGAGTCTCCTCACGCCGGTAGTGTTCTAGAACCAGCCCTTCATAACTCACCAATGCCACATCACTGAGTGTCTTTAGGTCCGTGAACAAAGGGGTGAGAATCGGTTCAAACATCGCTGAGTTAACTTTGGACTAAAAAGCCGTGGAACAAACGTACTCGCTCCTGTTAGTTGAAGAATTAGGGCAACGTCAATGGCTGACATAGTTGACGGGAAAATGTGTTGACCGCATATCCCTGACAATCCAGACAATTCGTGGTCACACCATCAATGCCCACCAACCCAGGACAGGTCGGCGACGTTGATGAATCCGTTGTCTCGTCTCCCGTCGGAGACTCACTGACACACACCAATCGTCCATTTCGGTCCTCAAGAAGGTCCGATGGATAAGTAACCATGCATCCATTGCACACCTCAACCGGGAAGAGAAAGGGTTCGCTCTCCGTCAAACGTCCGTCTAATGTCTCGCCTTTAATGCGTACTGAAGTGAGTAATGTGACCGATGTTCGCTTTGGACGTGCTGTTCCCTCATCGATCAGGAAGAACGTATCCGATGAACGAAGCGCCTCCATTACCTCTGCCTCAAGCAGCGGAAAGTTTGCAAGTATCAAAGAAGCGGTCTCGGACACTGTACCACTCAATGGGATAACCCGAGTCTGTGGAATATTACCTGCAATGCCATCGAGGGGTGAATATTCAATTTCAGCAGACTTCAGCACAATACCGTTCGTCGAAAGTCGAGCATCTGAAGCTTGCAATCCCTTTTGCTGAGTCACATCAGAGAGATTATTTCGGACCACAGGATTGATGATATAATTATCTCTCAATGCAATGTCCACGACTCCGCTGACCAGAAAGACGTCTTCAGAATCCGAAGCTTGGCAGTTATCCGAATCGAAGGGACGGACGTTGACGATTTGAACACCCACTTCTGTGTCCTGACATCCAAACACCGTCGAAAGTAAAGTTAAGAAAAGACCTGCCATTATGCACGTTCTTCGTAACATCATTCATGCCTCCATTAAGGGATGAGTCAGAATCGACTCGTATTTTCTGGTTATTTCTGACCAATCACACTCAGCAACCTTGGGTCTACCCAACGCTTCCAAAAGGATCAATCGCTGGACACCACCGCTCTTTTTCTTATCAGTACGCAAGTATTGTAGTGTCTCCGCGCTGAGCATCTGCTCGGAAAGTTTCGGAAACCCAAGTCTATCAAATAGCGTTTCGAGTCTAGTCACCGTATGCACCGCCAAATCAGTATCCAACTGACTCATCCTCAGTGCAGCGCGCATGCCTATTGCAACAGCTTCACCATGATTGAGATGACCATAGCCCGGACTCGATTCCAGCGCATGTGCAAGTGAATGCCCAAAGTTCAAATGGCGTCTTTCGGCTCGTTCGTGAAAATCTCGCTCCACAACATCAAGCTTAACCGTAATGACCTCAGGCAATACGGCACGCCAGGTTTGTGAACATCCTGAACTCAGGCTCAATTCATTGTCTTCAATCAGTTTTAGGAGTGACTCACCTCGCAAGACGGCATGTTTGATCGCTTCAGCCATGCCGTTTCTAATATCTCGTTCGCGTAGCGTCGTCAGAAAATGTGTGTCAGCCCAGACGAATTCCGGCTCATAAAAAGCGCCTACAAGATTCTTGCCTTCGGATAAATTGACCCCAACTTTGCCACCAACGCTAGAATCGACCTGAGCCAATAGCGTCGTAGGCACCTGGACATAGGAAAGTCCACGCATGAATGTTGCAGCAACAAAGCCTCCAAGATCTCCAATTACACCGCCACCGTATGCAACCAATAGCGTGTCGCGGTCAGCCCCAGCATGCACCAATTGCTTGTAAACGTACTCGGCTGTGGACAGTGATTTAGAGCGTTCCCCCTCAGGCACGGTGATGAGCGACGCATTCACCCCCTTCTGAGTCAGCGTTTCGACGAAATCGTCAGCATAGAGCCGAGAAACACGTTCATCACTGAGAACGCAGATTTGACCATTTTTCACCAAGGGCAGTAGCCGCTCAATCAGTTCCGCCCCCTGATTTTGGCGGAGGTAAATCGGATAGGTCTTCGTACCACCCGCCACCCGGAGCTCCATCGTAGTCATGCCGCCTCCAAACACAAAAAAAGGGGGGCGATGTGCTCCACAACCGCATCTGTCGATAAGTGCGTCGTATCAATCACGCAATCTGAATCTAGATATGCAACCTGACGCTCTTCGAGTAGACGATGAAACGTCGAGGTACAAATGTTCGAAGAGTCGTCAGTCATGAGCAAGGGCCGAACGGTTGAACTTAAAGCGACACGCTTGAGCAAAACATCCGGCGTTGCGGTAAGCGTACACAGATAGACTCGCGCCCGTACCCAACGGCGAAAGGTATCGTCTAATAAGCTTCCACCACCAACGGAGATCACTTCAGCATTGCCATCTGTGATCAATTCCTCGAGTACAGTGCGTTCAACCGACCGAAACCACTCAAGTCCATGGTTCTTGATCAAGTGATCAATGCTCTCTCCATACGTCTCTGAGATCGTCTGGTCCAAATCCACGGTACATACACCC
>JBMYRY010000022.1:0-13965 GCA_049602795.1 Bradymonadia bacterium | reverse complement strand
GACCAGACAGATGCTGGACTTTCTCTAGTACAATCGTGTAAGACTCAAGCATTAATTCAGGTTAACTACTAGCGTGGCTGTCGGTGACGCTGACTGTTGGAAATAAGTTTGCGCGCGAGTTCAAGGGGGAAAGCATGAGTCGGACCTATAGTTGTGTCATTGTATTGTTTTCATTGGCAATCGGATGTGGTGAGGAGGCGGCTGAATCAGGTGTCGCAGCAGCTGATTGTGTACAGGCAGACCTGGTCGAACAATGCCCGCCGAACACATCGCCGGTCCTGGAAGCGGACAGTGCCGCGGTATGTCAGCAAGACAACAGTGTTGATGTGGATGGAGCCATGGGCAGCGGCGAAAGTTCAGTATCCAACGTCTGCGTGGGTACAGCGTCTTGTAAAGTGGTCTGTGAACTCACGGACCCCTGTCTCTATGGCATTCAAACGATTTCGCCCACTGAGGGCGTGGTATGCTTTATTCCCGAAGGTGGATGCGGTGATGGCGAGTGCGAGGTGGGGGAAGATCCGCTCATTTGTCCGCAAGACTGCGCGGCTGAGTGTGAACCCAATATTGCGCGGTGTACGAATGGATTATTGGAGCGATGCGCATCCAATGGGTTATTGGAAGATCCGGTGCCGTGTGCCGAAGGGGAGCGTTGCGTAGACCCTGAGGGCGAAGAAGGAGCACGTTGCGTTGAAAACTTATGCGGAGATGGGACCATCACGGGTGACGAAGAGTGCGACGATGGTAACGATGTCAATAACGACGAGTGTACTAATGCTTGCACATTGCCTGTCTGCGGTGATGGGATTGTGAACCGGAACGAAGAATGTGATGAGGGCAATCTCAATAGTGATACTGTGGCTGATCGATGTCGAACGACATGTAAATCTCCATCCTGTGGAGACGGGGTAAGAGATCCCTTAAGAGGTGAAGGGTGCGATGACGGGAATATAGACAATGGTGACGAGTGTACCTCTGAATGTATCTTAGCTACTTGTGGCGATGGCATCCTCGATGGTGAAGAAGAATGTGACGATGGCACAATGAACAGTGATACGACACCCAATGCGTGTCGCACGACTTGTTTCCTGCCAACATGTGGTGATGATGTTCGTGATGACGGTGAACAGTGTGACCATGGACCAGAAAATGGGGCCGTCTGTTTGTACGGAGAGATGTCGTGCGAAGTGTGTTCAGCAACGTGTGAAAGAGTAATGGGGGACACGTCTTACTGCGGAGATAACCGCGAAGATACCATGGCCGGCGAGCAGTGCGATGATGCAAATCAAGTCACCGAGGTTTGCGACTACGGTCAGACAAATTGTGTGGTGTGTAATGCGATGTGTCGTAATGTTGCCGGGTCAACAGCGTACTGCGGAGACAATACGGTGGATGGGTCGGCACGGACTGGTGGAGTGGCTGAAGGTTGCGATGATGGGCCTGACAATGGCAGTAACCGATTATGCAAAAATGATTGTACGCCCGCCGTATGTGGTGATGGTCTCCGACTGACCGAAGTTGAACTCTCAAGTAGTGATCGGTACGAGTACTGCGATGATGGGAACAGTATCAACATTAATGACGGGTGTAACACGGATTGTGAATTAACCGAGAAACGGGAGGACAGCACGCCCCCAACCCCAACCGTTTGTGAAGGGTTCTCAGCCTCTGGTCGAGGGTGTTCGTTGAGTTCACCGCGGCTTGTCGATGGTGAGTGTCTTTTTGAGCAGTGTTTTTACACGAATCCACTACCGTTAGTGCGACCAGGTGCGGCTAGAACAGAGAATCGTCAAGGCTTGATTCACGGGGTTCTTACGTACAACAGTTCCTTGCCTGCAGCGAACCGCCGAGATCTCGATGTGTTTGGATTTGAGCAGTTGTGTGGATATGGGTCATTGCAACAAGATCGAGGCAGTGATTGCGTTGGTGAGAACAGTGCGGTGTATTATTTTACGGTTGACTACACTGGCGGTGACACCAGTGTACCATTTTACGTCCAACAGGACTGCAATGGTGTTGTGGGCGGCGATACTGGTCAATGTGCGACAAATATCGCGACTTTCTGCACGAGCGATAGCCGGAAGGAAGTCTGTCTAAATAAACCGCAAGGCAAAAATCGCGCATACTGGTGCTCCGAGGCTGGTGTGGTCGGTGATTATAGAGTTTGGCTCGGACTGGATTCCACCACCACCTCAACGGTTAGCTACACCCTAACGGTAACCGAGCGAATTGGGGCTACGCGCTGCCTTTACTTAGAGCAAAACCGCCCGAGGCTCTAGTCACCAATGACGCCAAGCGTGTTGCGGTCGGTCTTGGCAGTGACGACACCGTCTATGGGTAGTCCATCGTAAAGCGTCGCGAAGAACATCTGGAATGAGTGTGCATTCATCGATTCGTACTCATCAAACACCCGACTTGAATTGATTACGAGTCTCAGCATATAGTTTCGGAGCCTTCGCTTGCTTACGTTTTAATTGAGTTCGATGGTGAACGATTAGGGGAGATAGCTAGATGACGAATCGATGTTCAGGTGTGCTGGCTCTAAGCCTGGTATGTGGTCTGTTTGCATGCGGTGAAGAAGGGGCTGAGAGCGGAACAACGGCAGCTGAGTGTGTTCAGAGCGACTTGGTCGCACAATGTCCACCGAATACTATGCCCGAACTGAGTGCGAATAGTGAGGCAATCTGCTCGAATTCTGGTGAGGTGGGTGGCAGCTCTACTGCAGATGGCAGCGAAGGGAGCGGACGGGTTGAAAACGTCTGCGCTGGGTCTGGGAATTGTCAGTTGGTATGTCGCCTCATTAACCCCTGTGATTTTGGCGTTGAGCGGGTTTCACCTACGGACGGCGTAATCTGTCGCATTCCCGAGGGTGGCTGTGGAGACGGCGTCTGCGAGGCAGGGGAAGACCCTGCGACCTGTCCGCAAGACTGCGAGAGCGAATGTACCATCGGCAGCTCTCGATGTATTGACGGACAATTGCAGCGCTGTGCAGCGAATGGTCTTTTGGAAGAGCCGGTTGACTGCCCAGCTTCCTACACTTGTGTGGAAGCTGAAGATGGTACCGCGTCCTGTGAAGGTGGATGTGAGCCTGGCACAGCGCGCTGTAGTGATGGGCTGTTACAACGCTGCTCTGCCAGTGGCGTATACGAAAGCCCAGAGGCATGCCGAGACGAAGAACTGTGCCGTGAGGATGGTGATACAGCGCTCTGTGTGGCTGCTGCCTGCGGTGACAGCGTCATTCAGGAGGGGACGGAAGACTGTGACGATGGCAATAATGTGACTGAAGCGTGTGCCTACGGTGTTGAGAGTTGTGTGGTGTGCAATTCGATGTGTATAGAAGTGCCGGGGGAGGTGTCGTTTTGCGGTGACAATATCGTTCAAGACGGGGAAGAAGAGTGTGATGATGGAGATACTGACACCGCGCTCTGTCCATACAATGAAACGAGCTGTACGGTCTGCGATTCACAATGCAATTTCGTGCCTGGTGAAGTGAGCTCAATTTGCGGTGACGAGGAAATCGACGCGGAAAACGGGGAAGCCTGCGATGACGGTGAGGTCTCCGTCAGTGCCGCCGGTTCCTGTCCAAATTGTCAGCCCGCTACCTGCGGCGACGGATTTGTCAGGCGGGATATTCTAGACATTAATGCTGAAGCTTTTGAGGCGTGCGATGATGGTAATGCCGTCAATGTCGGTGATGGCTGTAACGCGGATTGCCAATTGACCGAGGAGGATCCGCTAGGTCCGCGAGACTGCGTGATTTCTGACTCAGGTGGGATTGATGGCATGTGTGGCCCGGGAGGCGGTGGTGAGATGGGGTGCGAGATGGATGGATATCGCTGTATCAGCCGTGTGTCTCGGGAGACGCGAGGTGAGCAACAGGGGAAGTGTGAGTTCGAAAATCGATTAGCATTTACCGGCGAAGAGGATGGTAATCGAGTTGCCATTGTCTCCGGTACCTTAACAACTCAACAGGAAAAGCGTGACGTAGATATTTATCGATACCAACAACGATGCGGCTATGGTGATGACCCGTCTTGGAACGGCTCCGACTGTACAGGCGCAAATCAGGCACAATATTTGTTCGTATTGGATTTTGAATCACCGCGGGATTCAGACGGAACTTTCAATGCCGCTGATTACCCGTCTTTCTCGCCCGATTTGGTGACGAACACCTGTAACGGAGCCCAAAATGACGATGAGGGGGCATGGGTTGCGTGTAAGTGCCCAGATTGGCACCCCCTATGTGCGGCGTCGGAGAGAATGGCGCGTCGATATCGGGCATTCTGGTGTGTGTCGGCGACTGAAGTTGGTGCGTATACAGTGGCGATTGGCGAGGGAATTGACTCTGGTTGGCCCAGCCGCTCGATTGACTATACTCTCAGAGTAACGGAGATGCTCGGTGTCTCCGGTTGCGACGATTATAGACCGCCGGAACGCCAGGCATTGTGCGACCGAGGGGTAACCATCGATCAATGATTAAGAAGTCAGGCAGAAGCTTTACATAAAGCCCATGTGAGCTACAGTGAGCTTAAGTAGATATTTGACTGTGAAGGGAACAGCATGCGAATAGCGATTTTTAATCTCATCCTTTTGTGTTTCTGTCTTGGATTTGGGGTCTCCGGTTGTGCCGACGCGGGTGCCGAGGCGGGGGTTACGGCTGCCGAATGCGTAGACAATGACCTCATCGCCCAATGTCCACCAAATACAGAGCCGAGCTTGGAAGCAGATAGTGCGGCAGAATGCTCTAATTCGGGCAGTGGCTCGGGGGATGCTGTCGAAGCATCCGCCGACGGCGAGAGTGTGTGTGTTGGCTCTGGGAATTGTCAAGTCGTGTGCAAGTTGATTGCGCCTTGCGAGTATGGCATCGCGAGTGTGTCGGCAACAGAAGGCGTCGTGTGCGCGCAACCGACAGGTGGATGTGGGGATGGTATGTGTGGTGCGGGCGAAAACCCAACTGATTGCCCCCAAGATTGTGCCACCGAATGCAATCCAAACAGTTCCAGATGCACCTCCGGTCAACTTGAGCGATGCACGCCGCGAGGCACTTGGGAAGATCCGGTGCCCTGCGAAGAAGGCAGCTCATGCGTTGAAGCTGATGGCAGTGCAAGCTGTATGAGTGACGAGTAATCGTCATCATCTTGGGTCCTCGGTGACCTGCTCACCTGACCTCTACCGATCGTTCTTTGTCTTCGAATTGGCTCAAGCCTTTCTCCTGACCTACACCTCCGTTGCCGATATGTGACAATAAGGGTCTGATATCATGAGGATGTGGACCTCAGACTGTTTCTTTAGTTGCCTCGCATTTGAGCCGGTTCACGGGCATTAAGTATTCTCCGCGGTGAGATGACGGTGAAAGGTAGGCATTTCAGTTCGTTTGGTGTGGGGCTAGCTAGAAGCGCCTGAGGCTTCCCTGATTTGAACTCAGAATACGAGAAAAAGGACCAAAGCTAAGCCAATCACGCATGCGCCTTCGATGAGGGCTGCATTCAGATTTCGATCTTCATAGATTTCCTTCTTCAGATCAGCGCTTTGCAACATGACATGGTCTGCAAAGACCTGCCAAAGGGGCAGCAGGAAGAGACCAAAGGCAGCGAAGATCGCATAGTCTTTGACCATGGCTAAAGTGTCTGAACTTTCGGTTGTGCCTGCACCAAGTAACAGGATGCCGAATGCGATCATGTTCAGCCCAAGCGCTGTCCCCGCAGCGGCATTGCCGCCAACCTTTTGACCGTCTACTTCATAATCGGCCTCGATGGCTTTGAGTACATCGAGTCCGCAGACTCGTTGATAGAGCTTAGCAAAGAGAATCATCAAGATTTGTCCGACAACGAAATAGATAAGAACCAATAGAATATCGTTTTGTAGCCCAGAGAAGAACGCATCTGGCTCATCTCCACGAGCATCACCATGAATCGCTCCAGCGATCATGAGTGCACTCGCGACGTATGACCCGAGGACTGCTGCGGCAGCACCTTGATTACGGTCGTCTACGATTTCTTTTTTGTTTTCACAATTGGACAAAATAAATCGATCGTTGATGATACCGGCGATCTTCAATAAAACGATCGCCAAGACGCCGTAAATGAACAACTCCAATAGGTCATACACCATGACAAGCGTATCACCGCCATGATCAGCCTCGTTCGCGAGAACCTTGGTCAAGACGATAAGCAGGGCCGCCATGTAGCCAAATGTTACCCATCCAACGGCTGGATTATCAGCTTCCGTCAGTTCGTTGTCGTGGTCGTACGATGAAAATCGACCGTAGGCATTGAATCCCAAGAAGAGCAATCCAAGAGTTAGAAGGGTTGCGCTCAATTGATAAATTAATTCCACGCTCATTTGCCGCCCCCTCCAAAGCTAGAGCCTCGGTATCGACTACTACGATACCCTCCGCTGCGTTTCGAGCCACTGTATTTAGAGCCGGAAAAGCCACCGCTGCTTCGGCGCTTCTTCGCGTAACTACTCTTTGAATATTTTGGCGACTTGATGGCCTGCGCCGTCCCGAATTGCTTTTTTGCGCCGTAATATGCCCGCCGGCGCGAAATGCTGCTCCGATATCCGCGGTATTCGGATCGATAGATCGGTCGGTAGGTGCCTCGGCCCCAGAACAAATCGCGCATGAGTGAATACTGTCCGTAAAAGACCCAGAAACTTTGTCCGTTACGCCGCTCCCAGCGCCCATAGCGCTTGTTTCCGATGTAGTTATAGCCCGGAGGCGATGCCGTGGTCACTGCATCTTCGGGCAAGACACCAGCGGGTTTTGAGTAAATCGTCATACCCAAATGCTCACGGTGTTTCCTAAACGTGAGTTGGTCAACAGGCACCCATCCACCGGTCACGCTTTTGCCGTCAGTAATCAGTCGGTACTTATGCTCAAAGACACCTGATTTCTCCCGCATATCCACAATGATCCGGTCAATGTCTTTGGGCACAATGTCCAAAATGCTCTTCCAGTCAGCCTCTGCTTTCTCAAGCGCTCGTCGCGCACTACTGAGGTCAATGCCCGACTGTATCGCTTCATTACGATTGCCTTTTGATGCAGACTTCACGGTCAGGATGTGCTCCTTGAGTTGCATGACTAAGGACTTCATAGCGCGTATCCGTACCGCCAATCCAGAAGACAGCTTGACCTGTTGGGGGAAGCTTGTCGTGAGTGTGCTCGCTTCAGCTTGCCGTTTCTGGAGTTTTGCATCTAGGTCTTCGACGGAGATGCCTTTGAGGCTCTTGGCAGCCATGGTGTCAAAATTATCGTACCATTGTCCGTGGATTTCGATGGATTTAGCAGCTTCGATACCCGGTGCGCTGGTGCTAAACTGTTTGGCAGCCTCTGCTGGCAATGCAACCTCGTTTTTTAGCGGCATGCCGGTGAACCTGTTCAACTTACCTTGAATGTCAAAGATTCTGTCTCGTACCTCACCTGCGGTCGTGCTCTTATTCTCATTGAGGAGTGTCCTGAGCGTTATGCTGTCTGCTAGGATCTGTTGTATTGAGCTTTGTTCCTGCTTGAGAATGCCTAAAGCCACGGATGCAGAGGACATCGTCTTAATTGACGGGTGCTTATCCGTAATGGTCTCCACGGTCTCTTTTCGCTCAGTGACAGCAGCGTTGACCTTATCGACACTAGCGATCGTCTCTTCACCTAAGGCTTTCAGGGTTGGATTTAGCTCACCGAACAACAGATAGCTGACTAAGCCGAGCCCACCGCCAAGAAGGATCAGAGCGACCCATGCACTACGCTTCATGATGCGCTGCCTCCATCGAACACGTTCACTTTGTTCGCATCAACGGCGTAGGTAGCGTACACGTAAAACGTGGCATCACCTTGCCATTTTTCAATGGTGATAAAACGTTTGCCATCTTTACTTTGAAAGTCCCAACCGTAGAACCGTTCTTCATCATCGGCGTCGTTTTCAAAGAAACTGATTTCTTCTGAATTAGCGTATACCCACGTGGCGCCAGACCACTCGAAAGTGCCAGATTCGTTTTCGTCGAAATCTGACAAGATGGACTCGCTTAATCCCAGGTCTTCTAACGACGGGTTTTCATCATCGAAACCGGCACACACACTCAGTGATTGTCCTTCTTTCTCCCATTCTACATTGATCTTTCGCCCTTCGTAATCACACACGAGTTCATACCAGGAGTCCTCTCCGTCGCTGTATCGGTTTCGGGATGTGACGTAGGTTTCTATTGGGGTCAGTTGGTTTCCGAAGCTTGGTAATTCAAACACACCACCAGGATAGACCCTCGATAGATCGTTTGTGACGTTTGCACCACCTATGGTTTCAGCCCTCTTGGCGTTTTTCTTGTCTTCTTTTTCTTTCCTAGAAGAGATCACAACGCCGATTATAATAGCGATGACCACGCCGGCGAGAATGTAGGTGACCATAAACAGTTCCTCCCGTTCATCATTTAGGGTTTGGACCTTAACACAGTGGATCAGGCGGGAAAAGTCCGGTGGATCTTCTTATGGGAGATGGCATTCCTTATCTAGTTGTGCCTTGAAGGCGTGCCGAGCGTGCTCAAAGGCTTGGCGGCCCAGTTCAAGTTTGAAGGGGGATAAGCGCGGAAGTCCCGCCGTTGAGATAGTAATCGTCTTTGAGCGTCGGTGGATGTCACTGAATGCCGAGAGTTGCCGTCGGACCAGAGAGCGACTAGGCAGGTGATGATAAAGTGTGGGGGTATCGTCGTTAACTGCGCCGAGACTACTACGGTCTCGAATGCCACCATCAAGATATCGTGACCCTTCGAAACGCACTGGGTGAAACAGACCGGGGAATGCACAAGATGCTCGGATGGCGTCGGAGAGTGGTCCTTTACTCAGGTAATGTGTTCCCATTGGATGAAGTTTGAATGCAGTGATGTGCAGAGATACGGGGCAGTCCTCAATTCGATGACACCCGAGAAGTGGGGTCAACAGGTCATCGAACCGTTGACCTTGGAGCAGCCCTGCGCCAAAGCCTGGATCCCAGAAGTCGTTTCGATCGAGAGCGAAGAGAAAATCGGTAACGGTCCCGATTTTGGTCCCGCTGCTCCATATCCCACCAATCAGGGCGCCGGCAGAGCATCCGGTAATTGCCTGTGGTGTAAGCTTTTCTTCTTCCAGAACGGAGACGAGACCTGCATGAGCGTAGAATCCGAAGAATCCTGCGGACAAAGATAAGGTAAACGGAGTTTGCTCTAACCATTCACGCAGTGTTGGCCGGTTCGTATGGTTTGTCATTTGTCGTGTACTCTCATTCGATAAACGAACATTCCGCTTGCCTCGGCGATCGATTGCACGCATCGTGAACGCATTCAATATTTGACGGGGCTATCATGAACACAATGGTGAACAGACCGCAACGAAGAAGCCATGGCGATGGAGCCTTCGAACGGGACGCGTTGGGGGCATGTGGTGCCGGGACCGTGTTCGAGCAAGGCGTATTGATTTTTCATCCGGAGCACGTTTTCTTCGGAGATGACGTCTACGTTGGTCATCAAACCATTCTCAAAGGCTATTACCAAAACAAGCTAAACATCGGCAGCGGCTGTTGGATTGGACAGCAGGTATTCATTCATTCGGCTGGAGGGGTGCTGATTGAGGAGAATGTGGGCATTGGACCGGGCGTGAAAATTTTGACGTCTACCCACCGTGAGGTAGGGCGGGATACGCCCATTCTTCATGCCCCCCTGGACATGGCGCCCGTGGTGATTCGACGCGATGCAGATATTGGGGTGGGGGCGGTTATCCTACCAGGCGTCACCATCGGTATTGGCGCTCAGATTGGCGCTGGTGCTGTCGTAAGTAAAGATGTGCCTGATTATAGTATAGCAGCTGGCGTGCCCGCCCGAGTCTTGAAGATACGACCGGTTTGATGTCATGAAGTCACTTTCCGTCATTATTTTTGCCTTCAATGAAGCCGACAATGTTGAGCCCGTATTGGCGGAGGTCGATGAGTGGGCACAGACGCGGGACGAAGCGATTGAAGTCGTGTTTGTTGACGATGGTTCATCGGATGCAACGGTTGAGCGCGCGCGAGCGATTCAAATGCATACCCCCATAAAGATTGTCGAACACGGTGCGAATCGAGGCATTGGGGCGGCGATCAAAACCGGCACTCGTAATGCTGCCCATGATTGGGTGACGTTCATGCCTGCGGACGGTCAAATTGATCCCCGTTCACTGGATGTGCTGATTGAGTGCCGCAACCAAGATGACTTGGACTTCGTGACATCGGTTTACGAAGACCGGAATGACGGACTCCATCGAACAGTCCTGTCTTGGGGCGTTCGGACCCTCATTCGGGTCGTCCACGGGGTTCATATGACAAGCGACGGTCCCTATTTGTTTCGTCGACTAGATTTTGATGAAGCGTTGATTAAACCTGACAGCTTCTTTCTAAATTTCGAGTTTCCGATTCGTTTACTTGCAGCAGGCAAGCGTGCGAATGTCGTCACAATCGCATGTCGAAAAAGGATGTCAGGGCGGTCTAAGTCTTCTGGTATCAAAACAATTATTGTGATTGCGAAGGACCTTGTAGACCTACGACTTCGCCGTTTGGGCGAACAAGCCGAAAAGTAGGAAACAGTTCAAAAAATACAAATACTTGAGTTTATTATAGAGGTTGGTGTATATCCGCTTCATATGTCCGGCGTGGGTTGGGATTCGCCGGGGAAACTAGGATTAACCGGTACTGAAGAGGTACCGTTGGAGAGGAAAAAGATGAAAGAGTTAAAGACACTTTTGAGCTTGCTCATGGCACTCGGTCTACTTGTTGGTATGACCGGTTGCGAAGTTGCAGACGAGGACTGCACAGACGAAGAAAAAGTCTGCCCAGCAGACAACCCCGAGTGTGAGCTTCCACTTGACGGCATTTGTCCTGAGGCTCCTGCCGGTGGCGAAGCTGGTGAAGGCGGCGAAGCTGGTGAAGGCGGCGAAGCTGGAGAGGGCGGCGAAGCTGGAGAAGGCGGCGAAGCTGGAGAAGGCGGCGAAGCTGGAGAAGGCGGCGAAGCTGGTGAAGGCGGCGAAGGCGGCGAAGGCGGCGAAGCTGGTGCTGGTGGTATGACTGACCCAGGTGAGGTTGGTTCATTCTGTAACAGCATCAATGGTGGCGGCTTCTGCGTAAGCACAAGCGGCGGCGGCGACGGCGTTTGCATGGGCGGCATGGGTATGCTTGCTGGCGACGACAGCTGCGGTGGCGGCGACCTTGCATGCTGTGTTGCACCATGCATGGGTGACGTCTCTGGTCAGTGCTTGGGCAGCAATGCTGAGTCTTGCGGTGGTGAAGTTGTCTCTGGTGCTTGCGCCGGTAACAACCAAGTACTCTGCTGCGTTGACGGCGGCGAAGGCGGCGCAGCTGGTGAAGGCGGCGAAGCTGGTGCAGGCGGCGAAGCTGGTGCAGGCGGCGAAGCTGGTGCAGCTGGCGACGAAGGTTAATTTTAACCGGTCGCATCCATCGCTATGATTGTTCATAAGCGGTGATTGTTTCGAAAAGGGTGGTCTTCTGACCACCCTTTTTTTATGCTCGACCCCTGGATAATCTTCATATGAAAAGTGGTCGGATGATGAGAACTACACTTTTGTTGGGGCTTACTGCGTACCTACTTGGCTGTGCGTCACTTACTGGCGTTAAGCCCACACCTCGGGTCAATGCAGAAATACCACCGCGTGCTGGAGACATTAAAGCCAAGACATCCGTTGTGAAGGTTAAGTTAACCCTCAAGCAAGTGAATGGCCAATTTTCACCCAGTACGGAAGTGATTCTGACGGTGATGCGCGATAAACCAGAGCATCATTTATTGGCAAACGTGCGCGCTATTTGTAGTCAGTATCTCAAGGATGTAAACACGTTGGCTGAGGTCAGGTGTTGGCACGCAGGTGCGGGTCAAAACTTTGCTGTGCGGCGGCAGGATAATGCACTTTTGGTGAGTCGGATTGATGTGAGCGAAGAGGGACCAGAAACGCAAGCCCAAGTGATTCGTAGAATACCGCTATCACCAAATGAAACCGTCCAGTCTGTAAAATAAGAGGCGGGGGATCGAGTAGGGAAGGTGCTGAGCTTCACTGCGCTCGTTACGCGTGTAGGTGTGATTTTGCAGCAGGACTGCGAGGAGATGGGGACGCAATGTTTAGAGAGATAAGAGAGAACCTTGGTGGTACGCTCATTGATGTGGCGTTAAATTCCGCTACAAGAGTGGCCAGGATTACCCCTGGGGCACGTGCACTGCTGTCGGGGATAGAGATACAGAAAGATGTGCCATACCTTGAGCGATCTGCCGAGAAACGACATCAACTAGACGTCTATCGAAAGTCCGGAGGGTCTGAGCGAAGACCCGTCTTCATTTACATCCATGGTGGTGGTTTTCGCATTCTCTCGAAAGACACGCATTGGATGATGACCTCCATCTTGGCACACCAAGGCTTTTGCGTCTTTTCCGTCAATTATGGCTTGGCTCCTAAGCATCCCTACCCCGAAGGCATTGATGATGTATTCGAAGCCGTCTTGTGGATTGCTCAAAATGCTGAGCGTTTTGGTGGCGATATGAGTCAGGTGGTTGTTGGGGGAGAGTCGGCCGGCGCAAATTTGACATGTGGAGTCGTGCTCGCCCATGCGTGCGAAAGTGACCATCCTCTAGCCAAAAAGATCTACGATTTGAATCTCAATATTAAGGCATTTGCCCCGGCGTGTGGTTTGTTGGAGGTATCCAACCCAGGGCGCTTTGATGTGCTCGAGCCGAATATGCCTCAACTTTATCGCGACCGAATTGGTGTGATTTGTGAGTCGTATTTGAACGGTGATGAGGGGACAAGCCTGTTTGCCAGTCCTTTATTGTGGTTTGAGTCAGATGCATCTCCGAACAGAGAACTCCCTCCGTGCTTTATTGGGTGTGGAGACAAGGATCCCGTGATGACGGATAGTCAACGGCTGATTCGTGCGCTCGAAAAGCGCAATGCGACGTTTGAGAGCAGTATTTACCCCAACGCCATACATGCATTTCAGGCGTTCTTCTGGCAGGAGAATGCCATCCGGTTCTGGCGCGAGCAATTACGCTTCATTGCTCAATTCGTGACCGGCATTGATGAGGACTTTCCTCACAAGTCGTCATAGGCGCTTAGTATAAAAGCTGCACAAACATCAGCAGATCATCATGGGTCGTGGCAGTTCTATTGGTGGTATTCGACCAGCGATGACGATATTGTAGTGATAGGTTTGTATATTTTACAGGCTGATAATCCAGACCTATTCGCACGAGATGAAACGTATCGTACATGATTTCCGTGTCGGCGTCAGTCCAGTCATAGCGAAGCTTCACTTGGACTGGCTTCGTCGCCAAACGAAGTTCATGGTAAGCATATAGTGCACCGATTGGATTGCTGTGAGTTTCCGGTCGGGTTACAGAACCGAGTTCGCCCTCTACGTAGAGGGGCAGAGGAAGACCCAAATGTTCGAGTGCCGCCAACCAGTGAAGATTGATTTCATATGCTGTCTCATCATCTACGGTGTTTAACCGAGCACCAAGTAACACCTTTGAGTGGGTTACATTCCAACCGTTAGCGAGCTGAATTCGATGCCCGTTGGCGGATTCGAAGGGGGAGTGTTGGCGCTGAAGTGGCTGTCCGACGCTAATTAAGGTGTGAGACCAGCCACGTCGGTAATCCATGTTTAGACCGAGCGCAGTATCAAAGAGTCGTAGTTGTTTGTCATCGAGCCGACTCGGCAAAAGCGTCGTCCAATACAGAGTATCAGCTTTGCCCAAATGTTGGGGCAATATGCCGGCGCGCAATCTCAATTCGCTTCCATTCAGTTGGTGATATTGGCCTAAGAACGCCGCCTGTACAACATGACCGTTTTGAGTGAGTCGGTCATCTCTCGGGTAGGCTCGACTCACACCGAGCGGTTTAACACTCGCGCCCAGCCAGACATGTCCCGCGGGCGAGGGCTTCTCGGTCAATCGCATCAAGAACTCAGTGCTCGCAACGGG
>JBMYRY010000021.1:0-14021 GCA_049602795.1 Bradymonadia bacterium | reverse complement strand
CCGTTGAAAAGGATGGCAAGAAAGCCCGCGCCAAACGTAAGAGTATCCTTAAGAAACGAGCCAAGAAAGTTAAGAAGAGAAAGAAAAAACGAGGTATCGGCAAGTTCTTGAGTAAGAAGAAAAAGGGTAAGAAGAAAAAAGGCAAGAAGAAAAAGGGCAAGAAGAAGAAGGGCAAGAAGAAGTCCAAGAAGGCTAAGAAGAAGTGTAAAAAGAAGTGTAAGAAGAAGAAGGGCAAGAAAAAGAAGGCCTGTCTTAAGAAATGTAAATAACCGGTTGATGGGGTAGTTGACGGAAATGTTTCGTGTTGACTGCCCCTTTAACATTTTCAGGGGAGTATTGATGAATATCTCAATGAATCGATTGTTGTCCATGGTGGCTGCGGCCCTCATGATGTTGATGTCAGGTGCTGCGCTCGCAGAGGACGCACCGAGCATTCAGGAAGTACAAGACGAGCTTAAGAAGCTGCAAGAAAAGGGCGGTAAGGCTGCTCAGGTTGCGAAAGACTTCATGAACTCATCCTGTATGAAGCAGCTTCAGGGCTCACTCAAGGGTACAGGTAAGGCGGCTAAGGCTGCCAAGCTTGCATGTAAGGACCTTAAGTCTTGTAAGAAGAAGTGTAAGAAGGCGGCTAAGAAAACTCGCAAGAAAGCACGAAAGCAGTTCAAGTCTTGCAAGAAGAAGTGCGGGAAGAAGAAGTGTAAGGGCAAGAAGGGCAAAAAGAAAAAGAAGTGCCTGAAGAAAGCTAAGAAGTGCGTCAAGAAGTGTAAGAAGAAAGCGCGGAAGGCTGGTGGTCTCGGCATTCAGATCTTTGGTAGCAAGAAGACTCGTAAAGCAAAGAAGAAATGTAACAAGACTTGTAAGAAGAAGTTTGGCAAGAAGTGTAAGAAGGCACGTGCCAAGGTTTGGAAGGGCATCGGTCAAGGTCTTGTTGGACTCTTCAAGAACCCTGACTGTAAGAAGCAGGCACAAGAAGTTGCTTCTACTGCGAAGAAGATTGGTGCTGATGCAAAGGCATGTCTCAAGACTTGCACCAAGTGCGGTAAGAAATGCGCTAAGGGTGACAAAGCGTGCAAGACCAAGCGTAAAGCGTGCGTTAAGGCTCACTTGAAGTGTGTTAAGGGCTGTACTGAGGCAGGTGTTGACACCTTCAACGGTGAAGGCGCTGAAGAGGCTGAAGAGGCAAGCGAAGAGGCAGCAGAGGCAGACGCGGAGTCTTTCGAGGACGAAGACTTTGATGATGATGAGGATTGGGGTGACGACGAGTAAGCTCGTTTAATACTAATCTCTTAAGCATCTGCTGAGAGAAAGCGGAGTTGGGCAACCAGCTCCGCTTTTTTTTGTCCGCCCTCTTGAGGGTGAGAGTGCCTGCCCATTCGTATTCCCTCTTGAGGGTGAGAGTGCCTGCCCATTCGTATTCCCTCTTGAGGGTGAGAGTGCCTGCCCATTCGTATTAGAGTGTGCAACACTACAACTGCGTCGTTGGGTGTGTTTGTCCATCGATTTAAGGGAGGTCTGGTGTCAGCAGTTGTCATTAGTTTTGTAGGGTTCTTACTCCTGTTCATGGGTGTTGGCGTGCTGTCGATGTTCAAACGGGTGGAGACCACTGAGGATTATTTATTGGCGAGTCGCGGTCTCAACCCTTGGGCTGTGGCTTTGTCAGCGGTTGCGACGAACAATAGCGGATTTATGTTCATTGGTTTGATTGGGGAAACCTATCAACAAGGCTTGTCTGCTATGTGGGTCATGGTGGGGTGGGTTGTTGGTGACTACATGATGTGGGTCACGGGCATCCCCGAGCGGGTCAGGGCGCGATCTGCCGCACTCGGTGCGCTCACCATTCCATCGTTCTTAGGTGCTGGCAGTCGAGGTCGAGCCATCACCACGACCGCTGGATTGATGACGCTTTTCTTTCTTGGCTTGTACGCTGCCGCGCAACTCAATGCCGGGAGTAAGGCCCTTCATGCGTTATTTGGATGGGACCATTATACCGGGGCATTAATTGGTGCTGCCATTGTGTTATTGTACTGCGTTGCGGGTGGCATTCGAGCGTCTATTTGGACAGATGTCATGCAATCCGTCGTGATGTTGGTGGCGATGGTATTACTCTGTATCATCGCCGTAGCTCATTTGGGTGGTTTTGATGGTCTATGGGCGAGCCTGCGGGTGATCGACCCCAGCCTGATTGACTGGCGAACGGGGCAAAGCACGAGTGGCTTTGTACTCTTTGCGTTTGGCTGGTTGTTCGCAGGCGCCGGGGTCGTAGGTCAGCCCCACATCATGGTTCGAGTAATGACCATCGATCGAGTCGCTTCTATGGCCAAGGCTCGAAGAATTTATTTTGTATGGAATGCTCTATTTGCTGCTGCCGCCATCGTGGTTGGTTTAGCCGCTCGAGCGGCTCTTACCGGAGAGACGGTTTCAGACCCTGAGTTAGCTTTACCGTTATTGGCTCAAAACTTACTGCCCGCAATTCTGGTTGGACTTGTACTCGCGGGTATTTTTGCGGCGACGATGTCCACGGCCGATTCTCAGGTGCTATCCTGCTCTGCCGCGATTACTCAGGACATCTATCCTCGGTGGAAAAACAATTACGGCATTTCTAAGTTGTCCACAGTGGTGGTTACGTTCTTGGTACTTACGATCGCTCTAGCCGGTGGCAGTGTCTTTGATTTGATTGTGCTTGCGTGGTCGTCTCTCGCGGCGGGGCTCGGCCCACTTTTGGTCTTAAGAGCGCTGAATGTCCCAGTACGCCAAAGCACAGGTCTGATGATGATTATTGGCGCACTTGGGACTGTCTTGGTATGGCGATTCGGGTTGGCGTTGACGTCGGTTGTATACGATGCGATGCCGGCAACCATCATGGGTTTTGTGATCTACGGCGTTGATCGGATGATCTTTGGAGAAACCTCATCCGATGAGGCGACATGACCTTGGTTGCTCGATGTTTGAATGAACATTAAACAGAAAAAAAAACGGCGACCATGAGGCCGCCGTTTAATGTGATGTGGTTCGCTCCGCTTACTGACCAGCAGCCTTGATTGCAGCGCCAACTTTCTGAGCCATTTCCTTGCACTGTGGGTTCTTCGCAAGCGCCTTAGCAGCCTTGATGAAGCCCTTCACAAGTGCACCACGTGCTTTCTTACACTCTGGTGTCTTAGCAGTTGCTCGGCAATCCTTTACGCAGTTTCTCTTACCCTTGCGAGCACTTTTCTTGCACTGACGCTGCGCTTTCTTGCACGCTCTCTTTGCCTTACCCTTTTTACCTTTACAGTTGCCGCATGACTTCTTTGCGCTCTTCTTAGACGCTCGGCATGTCTTCTTACAGTTACGGAATGCTGCACAGGCACCACGAGCTGCCTTCGCGTTCTTGATCCCTGCCTTAATCTCTCCGCTGAGTGCTTTACCGCAGCTGCCTTTGTAAAAGCCTTCTGCCTGGTCAATTAGGTCCTTCGCCTGATCGAATTTTTGAGCAGATGCGTTTGTGCTCAACAATCCAACAAAGAAAATCGATGCAATTGCAATAAAGATACGATTCATAGTCTTAGACTCCCCTAGTATTCGGCCCTGCTCGTTTTCGCATAAAACCCCAATGTTTCATTCGATGCGGGCGGCCTATCGTTTTTTAGTAGCGAACGGTCGGTTTTCGCCGTTCCAAATTTTCCACTCTAAGCAATGTGAAGACTGTGACTCAGACGCCAGCTTTTCGCTAGTATTCAAAGTTTTTTTTTCATTTCATTGTTTTTTTGGGGACGCGATTTAGGACTGCTACTGCTGCCGTTCACGCACTTGATAAACCGAAATGTCAGGTTACTTGATGTCCAGGAATACCGTAGGGACCGGGGATGACTCCCCCAGGCATATCGTCTCACGTGTGACTGTCTGAGCTTTAGTCTAATGGCACTTTCATGGCTGCAGGCACTCTTCTGATGTATGTCATTGAGAATGATCTACGCACCGTAGTTTGATGGGTCGAAAGTACCTTATTGAGAAAAATCGCATCGATATTTTGCGCCAGCTCCCAAAGCGAGGGACTCCGTCCTAGCCTTCTAGGTGTACTTCGGATACTAGATTGCGATCGTAAACTCAAAAACGTGAGGGTTCTATAGAGAGAGGCTGGCGATGATGGAGGGTTTCATATACATGAAGCAATCTACTGACTGCGATGAAGTCTTAAGGAGCACAAGGTTGGTCGTTCCGGGGTCGAGGGCGTTGCTCACCGGTGTGAAAGCTGTTTGAATGATGCGCCTTGTGAAATGATGCGCAAAGCTTAACTAAGCCCTTCGTTTTAGGGGGACTGGTTTAGCGTGATGAATGAATGGAGCCGATTTTTGGCTGAACTTGATTGGCAAAAACTCACCTCGACCGCTCTTTTTGCGGGGCTTGTTGCCATCTTAGCAACCGTTGCCATCGAAAGATTTGGTGGAAAGCTCGGCGGCGTTCTCGCCACCTTACCCACAACGATTATCCCCGCATCACTTGGATTTTGGTATTTGTCTGAGTCTAATGAGGATTTCATTGTTGCCATGTGGTCTGTGCCAATTGGCATGTTGCTCGATGCAGCATTCCTTCACTCTTGGCGGTGGATCCCCCCAATAATGACGATGAATAATCCAATGTTGAGATTGGCAGGCGTGGTGTTAGGCACGCTTAGTTTTTGGTTTGTACTCGCATTTGTCGTCGTGACCGCATTGCAAGATTTTCTTGGCTACATTTATTGGTTTGGAGGCGGCGCGCTCTTGTTTCAGGTTGGGTATGGCGTGTATGCGAGCCCGGGCGGCGGTAGTAAAGCTTCAGAAGCTAAACGGGTACCGTGGTTGACCTTGCTTCTTCGGGGGGTCATGGCTGGCACCGCAATTGCGATTGCGACCTGGATCATTGCCGTTGGTCATCCCGTTTTTGCGGGCGTGGCTTCGGTTTTTCCGGCCATCTTCCTGACGATTATGGTGAGCGTTTGGGTATCACAGGGTCCTCAAGCGCAGGCTCATGCCGTTGGTCCTATGATGTTGGGCAGTACATCGGTGAGCGTATATGCTTTGGTGGCCACGTGGACTTTCCCGATTTTTGGACCACTTCTGGGTACCGTGATCGCATGGTGCATTGCGGTTGGGGGGGTCTCTGTACCAAGCGCTGTCTTCCTACGTCGGTCTACTGCCTGAATCTCCGGATCGTCTCGCTGACTGTTCAACCGCCGAAAGTTCACAAAATAGGGGGTTATCGTTGAATGTTGATGCGGGGCAAAGTACCGTGCCCGCATGTTCAATCGAGGTTAATGTTGTCCGTGTGTCTGATGCGACATGAATCAGACGTTGAGACGGTTACTAAATGGAGAAAAAGAGCATGGTGAAGCATGATCCTTTCAATGCGAGAAAAACGCTTGAGACACCTCTTGGGACTGTTGATTATTTTGATTTGAATGTCCTTAAGGACAAAGGCATCGGTCATATCGACCGTTTACCTTATTCGATTCGAATTCTTCTGGAAGCGGTCCTTCGTAATCAAGATGGATTCGCCGTTACACAAGCACATGTTGATGCGATTGCAAATTACCAGGCAACGGACGTGGGTGAAGTAGAAATTCCCTTTAACCCGGGTCGAGTTGTGCTTCAAGACTTCACCGGTGTCCCAGCCGTCGTGGATCTAGCTGCCCTTCGCAGCGCGATGCATCGCTTAGGTGGAGATACGCAAAAAGTGAATCCCTTGGTTCAGTGTGACCTTGTCATCGATCACTCGGTTCAAGTGGATCGTTTTGGTAGCGATGATGCACTAGATCTGAACGCGGAAATTGAATTTCAGCGCAATAAAGAGCGCTATGAATTCTTAAAGTGGGGTCAGCAGAGTTTTGAAAATTTCCGAGTAGTGCCTCCGGCAACCGGCATTGTCCACCAAGTAAACTTGGAGTATCTCGCTCAAGGGGCGCTCATTAAGGACGATGGGAATGGGCGGGTGATGTACCCAGACTCGCTGGTGGGAACGGATTCTCACACCACCATGATTAACGGATTGGGCGTACTTGGATGGGGCGTCGGTGGAATCGAAGCGGAAGCGGTTATGCTCGGTCAGCCAATCTATATGCTCATACCAGAAGTGATTGGATTTAAGCTTACCGGCGAGCTCGCTGAGGGGGCAACAGCAACCGACCTCGTGTTGACCGTAACGCAGATGTTGAGAAAGCGCGGTGTGGTTGGCAAGTTCGTTGAATTCTATGGTCCAGGATTGGATGCGCTGTCGTTGCCCGACCGAGCAACGATCGCCAATATGGCGCCGGAGTATGGCGCGACAATGGGCTTCTTCCCTATTGATGACGAAACCATTAGTTACCTACGTCGCAGTGGTCGCGATGAGGCGATGTGCGAAACGGTTAAACAGTTTTGCCAGGCGCAAGGGTTGTGGCGGGATGAAAATGCTCAAATCACGTATACGGATGTATTGGAATTGGATATGGGCATCGTTCAGCCATCGCTGGCAGGCCCGAAGCGTCCTCAGGACAAAATTTTATTGTCGGATATGAAGGGGCAATTTCACCTCGACCTGCGCAACACGTATGCCACAGAAGCACCAAGTTATGTAGATTTTCAGATGAATGGAAAGACGGAAACTATCGGCGACGGTTCGGTGGTGATTGCAGCAATCACGAGTTGCACGAATACGTCTAATCCATCGGTCATGGTTGCGGCTGGTTTAGTGGCGCGAAAAGCCCGAGCGCTTGGATTGAACCGAAAGCCTTGGGTGAAGACGTCGCTCGCGCCTGGGTCGCGAGTGGTTACAGAGTACTTGGACAAGGCAGAGTTGAGCGCTGATTTCGATGCCATTGGCTTCAATACGGTCGGATACGGGTGTACGACATGTATCGGCAATTCAGGGCCTTTGATTGATGAGGTCGCGGATGCGATTCGTTCCAGCGATATTAAGGCTGCAGCCGTGTTGAGTGGGAACCGCAATTTTGAGGGGCGAGTTAATCCATTGGTCCAGCCAAGTTACTTGGCATCTCCACCATTGGTGGTCGCTTACGCACTCGCTGGAACCGTTGACATCAACCTTCACACCGATGTGATCGGCGAAGGTATCAATGGACCGGTTTACTTGAAGGACATCTGGCCGACAAATGCGGAAGTACATGCTGTGCTTGAGACTTGCCTATCGAAAGAGCAGTTCCAGGAACAATATGCGTCTGCTGCGGCGGGACCTGCTCGCTGGCAAGCGATTTCGGTGGATGAAAGTGATGTGTACGCCTGGGATGCGAACTCAACCTATGTTCAGGAACCACCGTTTTTTGTTGGTTTGTCGAAGGACGTGTCGCCCATCGGGAGCATTCGCGATGCTCATGTATTGGTGAAGGTTGCGGACAGCGTGACCACAGACCACATTAGTCCCGCAGGCGCCATCGCTGCAGATAGCCCTGCTGCGAAGTACCTATCCGAGAATGGCGTGAGCCAAAAAGACTTCAACAGCTATGGATCTCGTCGCGGAAATGACCGCGTGATGACCCGGGGGACATTTGCAAATATTCGCTTGCGCAATGAGCTTGCACCGGGCACGGAAGGCGGTTGGACGACGTATTTTGGCCCGGACACTGATTCGATTAAGAATGGTGACGTTACGAGTATCTACGATGCCTCCATGGCTTATCAAAATGAGGGAACACCCCTCGTTGTTTTGGCTGGTAAAGATTACGGTATGGGGTCGAGTCGTGATTGGGCCGCCAAGGGTACATTTCTACTCGGTGTAAAGGCGGTCATTGCGGAGAGTTACGAGCGAATTCACCGTTCAAACTTGGTGGGAATGGGCGTCTTGCCACTTCAATTTGAAGCCGGGCAAGGCCGAGAAAGCCTTGGTCTTTCAGGGACTGAAACATTCAGCATCAATATCGATGATACCCTATGTGCGGGTGACACCGTCACCGTCACCGTGACGAAGAATGATGGCACTACCGTCTCGTTCAAAGCCGATTGTCGACTAGATACGCCGGTTGAGGTCGATTACTATCGCAATGGTGGTATTCTTCATACTGTTCTTCGGAACATGGCAAAGAGTTGATATCAAGACGGGTAGCGTCTAAAGGTTTGGACGTCACCACAGTGGTTTCATGGCTTATGTCGTTGGAATTAATTGGTGACTTCCGTGTTCAACTGAATACAGCAGATGCCTTTAGGTTCATCTATGCCAAGGGTTTGGCGTAGATTTCATCCCATTGAATAAAGCCGTTCAGCCCAGCGACGATGCGTTTGCTCGTCCGATGTGTTGACCGATGGCTCGTCAAGGCATTGAGAGGCATGATGACCGATGAGGGAAATACAGTGAATCGATTTCTTTGGCTTACGATGTGCGCATTGTTTGCGTGTTCATCGCCACCCGCATCTGATGGAGGGCAGCATTCTCCCGACATGTTGACTCCGGCGCCGTCGTTGACCCTGGAAGCTCAGCGTGACGCAGAGACGAAGTCACCGATAGTTGATGCGCCAAACGCTGTGGATTCAGAGCAAAAACGCTCGTTAAGTGAACACACAACCGCCACATTTTCGCGATTGGTTTCGATGGCGGAGCAATGCAGCGCGCTGTCCGAAATCGAACTCAAGCGATGTTCACACTATCTTAAAGTGTTGGCGGTGTTGGGAGACCGAAGTGCGCCTCTTGGACATCGGCGCTTCTTGATGAGTTCGGTTGGTAACCGGCTTCTTTCTCATCGTTCCGCATCGGTTCGATGGCTGGCGGTGCGTTTGTTGAAGTCCATTGCCCAGGTAGAAGTCTCTTCTCGTGACCGACTGATTGAGCGACTCGCGCAAGAAGAGACGCCTTTGGTGATCGCGTCTTTGATGCAAACCGTTGGTTATTTTGTGGTTCAGAATGCCGAGCTGAAAATGATGTTCATTCGATTGGCAGACCATCAATCTCCGGACATTCGTGGTCTTGCAGTTCGTCATTTAAGTCTGTTGGAAGATGATGCCGAACTTTCCGCATTGCTGGAGAATAAACTCGCTAATGACCCCTCCACTGCCGTTGGCGAAGCGGTATGCCTTAATTTGGTTCAACGTCCGACAGATAGGGGCTTAGCAAAGGTGGAACAAATTGTGGGCAATCTGAACCATGTGGCAAACGAAGTGTGTTTTATCGCGCTCACATCCTCCTGGGTCGCACCGAGTCGAGCCGAGCCCTCGACACTTGGTTTTGAGATGACTTTAACGCATCTGAATGCACGTTTGTCCGCGAATCAGGCGGTGCCCTGGGCTGTGATTGGCCGCGTGGCGCAGGGCACTCATTTAGTGCCAAAGAAACGATTGACTGCTCAACAGCTTGAAGCCCTTCGAGCCACGTTACTCAAACTTGTTGATGCCGCCAGTCAGAACATCCAATCGCGAGTACTCGCGGTCCAAGCCCTCAAGACCCTTCAGGTTGATCGGTCCGTTTTTGAGAAAATTGTCGAGCGTTATGAACGCTCAGACCACATTGATTTTCAATTGGCTGCTCGTGCTAGAGCATATTTAAGACCCTAATTAGTGGTGTGATGCCACAGGGCACTGACTCCTGTTCTTCAGTATGATAAGAGTGCACTTGGGAGAGGAATACGTGAGCCAGATGATGATAAGATTGATCTTACCTTTGTGCCTAACTTTGTTCGCCATTGGCTGTGGAACGGAAGAACAGGAAGATGTCGCCAGCCCAGATGCGTCGACCCCAATCGTAGATGCCTTCAATGATTCGACGATAGACGACGCTGAGACGTTAAACCCTAGGGCAAAGCTCGAGGCGATTACTACGACGAACGAAACGCAAATTCCAGGCTTGACGAGCGATGTTTTTGTGGTGCGGACTGAGGCGAATATTCCCCATATATACGCTGAGAACCGTTTAGATCTGATGCGTGTGTACGGCTATGTGGTTGCCACCGATCGGTTTTGGATGATGGATCTCGCTCGACGGTTAGGGAGTGGGCGGCTGTCAGAATTATTTGGTTCAACCGTACTCTCGACCGACGTCACGACCAGAGCAAAAGGCTTAGATCGCGTTGCGGCTCAGATTTGGGGCTCGCTTTCGGTAGATCGTCAGGCAGCCGTATCTGCATTTGCCGACGGCATCAATGCCTATATTGAAGCGGTTCGCCGAGGTGACTTGCCTCCTCCAAGCGAGTTTACCTCAGCATTTCCCCTTCTCGGAGTCGCATCAGCTGTTGATTTAATGGAACCATTCACCGGACCCGATATTGCGTCATATGCCGCCGTTGTTGCCGAGGAAAGTGCGTGCTCACGAAATGAGATTCAAAGAACCTTAGCGATAGACGACGTGTTGTCTCGCGATATACCTCCGACAAATGCAGTGAGTTGGGATGGTGTACTTGAAGATATCTTTCATCGAATTGATCCATTAATTTTTGTGCGTACCACAATGCCGGGCAGTCGCCTTCAGGGGTACCGGACTCGCGATGTACCGACGGTCTTTAAGGACACCAAACCCTCTGGTGCAGCACGGGGATTGCTGACGCAACTGGGCCAACGACTTACGAATGCTCGACGATTTCGCGGGCATATCGTTGGTTCTAATGCGTGGGCTTCTTCTGGCGAATATACGGACATTGGTGGTCCAATTGTGGCCGGTGATGGCCATTTGGCGCTGACTGCGCCCGCATATTTTCATCAGGCTGGTTTGAATCTTTCGACTTTGGGCGTGGATGATTGGCATGTGCGGGGTAATTTTGTGGCGGGCATTCCAGCCCTTGGCGTCGGGACCAATGGGCATGTCGCATGGAGTTTTACGTGCTATTACTCGGACACCATAGACTATTTTCATGAGCACCTCATCCTCGACGAGGATGGACAGCCGTCAGCGACAGAGTTTGAGGGGGAACGCCAACCGATTCAGTCTACGATGCAGACGTACACGATTCGTGAGGCGCCTGCACTCGGTAGCGTTGGTGGCACAGTCCAACTGCCGAGTTTCACCCTGTTTGATGGACGCCGTTTGTTAAGCGCGGAAGGTCGTCCTGCGGAGGAAGGTGAACAAGGTATTGATTTTGGAGATGGGCCACTCGTCATCCAAGACACGGACGGGGACGGCGTCATTTCAGCAATCAGTTATGACGCAACTTTCTTGGATGCCGGTGACTTGCTCGGTGGGTATTTTGACCTGGCGGAGACCCGCGATTTGGACACGTTTAAGAGCGCTCAGAAGAAGTTGATGGTGACGGGCAGTCATTTTGTTGCGGTTGATCGAGATGGAGGCGTCATGGCGACCGGATATCACGCCTCCCCTTGTCGAGATGGTTTAGCCCGCACTGAAGATGGGCTGCGTTTCGCGGCTGGGGCGGATCCACAACTGGTTTTGGATGGGCGTCAATACGGTGGTTTTGAGGTTGTACTTGACGAAGATGGTTACCCCGTGCCGGGACCACCTAGTTCGACGACTTGTCTCGTTGACTACGATCAATTTCCCTTGATTGAGAATCCCCCAGAGGGCTTCGTCGTATCGGGCAATAACGACCCGTCGGGACTGTCCTTTGATGGCTCGATCGCGAATGATGGCATTTATATTGGGGGGCCTTGGGATATTGGTTTTCGCGCTGAACGCATTGATCGTCGGCTTGGTGGGTTAGTTGATGAAAATGCTGTGTCCGTATCGGCCATGGCTGAGATTCAGGCGGATATTTATTCGTCCGGCGGCTCTCGATGGGTTCCGCATATCATCGAAGCCGTTCGCTTTGCTCAAGCAGGGCTCTCGGATGGCATGTCCCTTGATCACGAGAGTGACCAACGTCTTGTGAGTTTGTACCAGGAAAATCAAGAGCGCGTCGACGAAGCGGTTGAGCGACTAGAGAATTGGGGGCTCAGCGGGTTTTGGGCTCATTCTGGGGTAGAGACGGTTTACAACCAACCATCCGAACAAGAGCGTACGGATGCCGTTGCGACCACGATTTTCAATTTCTGGCTCTCTGCATTTAAGGGGCGCTTAATCGATGGACTTGAACTCCAACCTGCGCATCGCTTGACCGATGATAATACGTTGGGGCGTTTTATCGACAGAGTGTTAAACGGGCGTGGTGTTGGCAATCCCAGTGGTCTTGCGACATACGATGAAGTGCTCGGCGAGTCGACCCTCTTTGATGATGTGAGTACTCCCGAAGTCGAGATGTCTCGGGAATTAATCTTATTGGCTTTGCTCGATGGGCTTGAGGCTGCATCTCGCGCACCGATTGAGCGTGGTGTGGGCGGATTTGGGACAAACGAGATGGCACAATGGGTGTGGGGTCTTCGTCATATGGTTCGAATCGACTCAATCATTGCACCGTTCTTGAACGATAGCCCGGCATTACTCGCCTTCGCGAACTTGTTTTCAATTACGCCCCGAAACCTGCCGCTCGTTGACGGGGCTCTATCGGGAGATGATCCACGAAGTGCCTTACCTGGTTTTCCTCGACCGGGCGACAATTACTCGGTTGATGCGTCGGAGCACGGATTTAGTCTGGAAGACTTCTCCTATCGCGCAGGGCCAGTCATGAGAATGGTAATTGGCTTTACATCTACAGGACAAGTTGTTGGTCAAAACATCATGCCGGGTGGACAGTCTGGGCTAAAGACATCTCCACATTATGCGGACCAACTCGGATACTGGTTGGGCAACGAGGCGTTACCTCTGCGCTTCCACTTGGATGAGGTGGTGGATGGTGCTGTGGGCAAAGAGCTTTTTGTCCCGGTGAATACGCCATGAACATACCACTGTCTGCTCCCCGGTGCTGCCAACTAATCCTGTTCTTTATGTGCTGCCTTTCGGCGTGCAGCGAGTCTTCGGAGCCAACCGGTTCGACAGATCGACCCGGTGATGTGATGCCTGATGTGGAGGTTCGAGCAGACACATCTCCTGAATTCGACGCTGATTTAATGATTAAGGATATGGGGATGCCTTCGGTCGTGCCTCTGCCGGAAACAGTGGAACCAACTGCCTGCGGTCAAATGAACGTCTTTACGACATCAGTCACCCGCCCTTCAAATGATGCGATCTCCATGGAATTATCGTCAAAAGCACTACAATTTGAACGCATCTTTCACGGGCTGAGCGTTCATGGGACCGGCTTAAATGCAGATCTGTCGCTGGTGGATGAGGCTGCCAAGGCAGAAGTGAGAGCGTTTGCCGCAAATGCAGATTCTACCGAAGGACTTGATGGCGCCCCCCTCGGCGCGGTTGCGACCTTCGGTAAGGCTGCTGGATTGTATGGTGGAGTTGGCTTAGCCGCCGATGCCTATCGATACATGGTCCTACGCGACGAGGGGGCTGCGTGTGAGGAGGTGGATCGTGCACGAGTTCGAGTTGAGCGCGCCATTGAGACCCTTCATATTGCGACACGCATTACGGGTGTGGAAGGCGTAATTGTACGTGCGCTTGCGAATGTGGAATTACCCGGTGCCGGTCAGAATCAGACAGTGCCTTTGTTCAACGAATCTGGACAAGCTCTGCCTCTGGAAAAGAACAATGGCACATGGCGAACCGACCAAAGTGGTCTGTACCCGAATTTGATTTGGGAAGATTCCTGTAGCCGCGACATGTACGTGGGATGGGCACTTGCATATGCTGCAGTTTGGGAAGCGATCCGCACCGATCCGTCGTTCTCGAATGACCTAAAGCATAGATTGCGAACTGATGCTAAAGCGCTTGTTGATAGTTTAATGCGTGTTGGTGAAGAAGGCTTTGATCTTGAAATCCGGGACGCCGATGGCCGACGGACCTTTCATGGGATTTTACATGAGCATTCGGTGGACCGTGTTTACATCACCAATTTCCCCAACGGTTTCAATGGGCTTTTGGCGGCAGGCATCGTTGCGGGCTTGGTCTATGTCTCTGGCGATCTGTTGCAGATGGAGTATCTGAATCGCGAGTTAATTGAGTCGCGAGGGTTACTCACGCTCGCTCGGGACTCATTGATTGGACTTGATTTAGGTCCCGGCTCGAACTTTTCTGGCTACAATATGGCGTTTACGGGCGCGTGGTTGGCGGCGAGATATTTGCCAACTCAATCCAATAGAGAGATGGTGCGAGAGACG
>JBMYRY010000020.1:0-14197 GCA_049602795.1 Bradymonadia bacterium | reverse complement strand
CTTGGGGGCCAGCACAGGCGGTTTCACGGACTGCTTGCTGACACGCGGAGCAGGTCGAGTGTACGCCGTGGATGTTGGGTATGGGCTATTGGACTGGCGTTTGAGGACAAATCCATCCGTTATCAATCTGGAGCGAACTCATGCGGCTCAACTCACCCATACCCAAATACCAGAGCCAATTCAGTTCGTGTGCGCAGATTTGAGTTTCACCTCTTTAGAGAAAATTATTCCTACCATCACGTGGTCTCTCGCAGATCGCAGCATCGGTGCGTTTCTGATCAAGCCCCAATTCGAAGCAGAGAAGCATGAAATTCAAGCGGGAGGACTGGTCTTAGACCCAGCTGTACACGCACGTGTTTGCCAACGGATTGAGACGTTTATGGGTGAAGTTGGGTTTAAGTCTTTCCAGTGCATTCGTTCGCCGATCACTGGCGCAAAAGGGAATGTCGAATTTATTTTAATGTGTGTTTGGGATCCGTGCTGAGTCAGATTTAAATCTCGCAAATAGGAAGACAACCAACAAACCACCATATTCAAGCCAAACTAAATCAGCAGCGCTTTTCCAAACGCCTGTGGTCAACAGTGAGATTCTCGCATCATAGGCTACCAGACTCGTCATTGACCACCAGATTAGGGGAAGCGATGCATAGCATCCGACTTGGCTCCACAAGAGCGGAATAAGAGGGAGCGTCCAGAGCAAGTACCATGGGTGGACAACGGGCGACACCAAGAAGAAAACTACAAATAGGCTGAAGACCTTTATTTCCAAAGACCAATCTCTTCTCATGGTGTCGAACAGATACCCGACCACAAAGAGTCCACTAGTGAGCTTTGCAAAGAATAAACCGAGTTGTGATGGTGAACTTAGATGGGAGTCTCCTGTGAGCCATCGACCGAGTAGACCGGTTGAAAGGAACTTTTGGTCGAGTTGATTGAAAATGCTCGTGTAGCACCAGTGGAGTAATCCAAAGACCCCATCATTATGGCGCCATTTGGCGCCAAAAGTCGACAGGCTACCGAAGGGCGAACATGCGCTAGTATCCAAGAGTAAATAAACGCCACCGATACTGATGATACATAGCAGCCATTGTCGGTGTTTCCCTCGCAGGACAAAGGGGGCAATGAGAACTGGGATTAACTTTGTCAAGATGGCAGCTGATAGGCTCAAGGCGCTCAGCGTCGGCAAGCTCTTTCTGAATAGTACAAGTGCCATGATGACAAAGGTTACGGCGAAAATATCAACATGACCGCTTACGCAGACTTCCGTTAACAATAACGGGTTAAAGGCAAAGAGTGCGACATGACCCTTCTGTCCATTATTAAGCTCCAACAGACTACTGATTAAGTATGTCGACAACACGAGACTAACGGTACCAAGAAGTCGTAAAGGCAGAGATGACGGAGAGAACATACTTGTGGCTGAAAAGATGAATTGCGCGACGGGGGGATAAATCGTTGGGAGTTGGGCATGACCAATTTTTTGGCGTACATCAGCGAGTTCGTACTGATTCGCAAATGGGTCAAGTGAACTGTCGTTTGGTGCTAAACAATATGGGTTTTGACCGGAGCCAACTCTAAATCCGTCCCACACGTATCGCCAAATATCTTCAGACAAAATTGGCTCGCACATCAGTAATGGAATGCTGGCGATGCCTACGCCAAACAAGATTAATTTTTTGGAAAGCTTTATGGATGGATATTTGCCCATAAACCAGAGCAGGCAAAGATAGGGGATGAAGCTCAGACTATATCCGACGACTGCGCTCTTAATACCGCTACTTCCCATGAAGTAGTAACTCAGGCTGCCCAAAAATGGGAGTAAAACCAGTGAATTCGGCGGCACTCTCATGGTGTTGTTCGACTGCGCTGACCGGTTGGATTGAGCATCTGAGCTTGTGCCCAAAGCGGAGTGGCGAAAGCAGCACAGAACAATATGATCAATGGAAGATGACGCCATTGCTCTTGTTTAATGCAGATACCGAGACATGCGATGTACACACATAAGAAACTGTATTCGATGACGTGAATGATTTTACCCGTTGGAATGGTATAACTCGTGCCGGATTGCGGGGTGTCATGGACCATCCCGGTTTTTGGGGTTCGTATGAACGGAGAAATGTGTCCGCAAAAAGCTTCGAGCACAGCCTTTGTGTTGTTGATACACAATCCAATACCGGTGGCAAATACGATTGGAAGGAGGAGACATGCACGGAAGAGTCGCTGCTGCCGAATCTGACTCCCTACATAAAACATACCGAAACATGCGGCACCTAGACCAAAAAACAAGTGTCCAAATTCAGAGAACAAGACGCCTTGGGTTTCGTTGAAGACGAGTAAAGGGATACAGACACTTAACATTGAAACCAATAGATAATTGAGGTTGGCGAGTAGATGGCATGCCGACTCCCATTTCTCTCTGATGCTATATGGACCGTGGATGATTTTCAGAAGTAGCTTTTGAGCAACTTGTATAGAACCCTTGGCCCAACGATGCTGTTGGCTTCGAAAGGCGGACAGGCTTGTTGGTAATTCCGATGGAACGGTTAATTGGTTCACATACTTGAATGACCAGCCTTTCATTTGTGCACGGTAGGATAGGTCTAAATCCTCCGTGAGTGTTTCATGCGCCCAACCACCGGCATCTAAAATACAGTTGCGACGCCAGACGCCAGCCGTGCCGTTAAAGTTAAACCAAGCACCGCTCGCCCAACGGGCGCGCTGTTCAATCGCAAAATGTCCATCAAGTAGGATTGCTTGTGCTTCTGTTAGTAGCGATGCATGCCGGTTATAGTGGCTCCATCTGGCTTGAACCATTCCAATGTTCTGCTCCGTGAATTCCGCTAATGCGCGTTTCAGGAACGACGCCTCAGGAATAAAGTCAGCGTCAAAGATTGCAATGAATGGATCACTAGAATGCGTCATGCCTTCCTCAAGGGCGCCCGCCTTGAATCCGTGTCGATGCTTGCGTCGAATGACTTTGATTGATCGACCTCTACCAGCCCAATATTGTACAGCACGGTCTACGTGTACGCCTGTGTCGTCGGTAGAATCGTCAAGAACCTGAATGTTGAGTTTTGTCAGGTCATAATCGAGGGTACACACTGCTTCGATCAGCCGTGAGACCACATGCTTTTCATTAAAGATGGGTAGCTGAATTGTCACGTGGGGCAAGGTTGAGTGGGTCTCTATTTCTGTTCGGGATAAGCCGTCGGTCTGAGATCTCGCGTCAATGAGCGCCCACATTAACAGGTAGAAGCGATGGAATCCCAATAAGCTGAGACCTGCCATAGTTGTAATGTAAATGATATCTAGCATAGTGGCTTTAATGGGTAATGGTGGTTCTGAGGTGCGCTCTCGTCAGGTCAAGATACAGAAAAATATCAGTTTAGGGCTCAATGCAAGGGTCAATCAAATCTATAGATGCGTCAAGTACAGGAGACTCTCGGTTCAGTTCAAAAACGTACTGACCTTCCAGTTCTCGTACGCCATCATTCTCACAGTGGTTTCGTCGGCGATCACCGTCTTGATCCAAATGAACGCTAACCGTGTAGGCACCGGGCACGAGGTCATTGATGGGGAAGAACCAAGGGGGCGCGACTGGGGGAACATCAAAGGTTAGCATTTCATTCAAGCCGCCAGCTTCTAGCAAATGAATGACAAGCTCCCTTTCAGAAACATTGGCTGGTACGGAAGGCAGGTTTACATTGAGATTGAATTGAACGGTCGGAAAATCGCATCCGAAACGCGTAATGGTTTGTACTGGTGCCGTATACAGTTCGTATTGGCTCAGTTGGAATTCGAGTACATTCGCTGCAGCCCGATCACCAAAAGCATCGAATTCACAGTGAGTGAATTGGGCGTCCATTTCTGTATCAACATACGCAAATAGACTGTAATCCCCAGGCGGTAATGTCATTTGAAGTCGTTGGGGTTGAGTTAAACTCATGTGGTTATCTGTGAGTTCCACCGTGGTCATGTCCTCACTGGCTTCATGGGCGAGCACCACATAAACCGGTCGCGCTGATTCCTTTCGGGCACCCGCGGAGTCCATTGTAAAGGCGATTGACACATTTGACAGGCGTTCTATTGGGCAGTCATGTGATTGAAGTTGCAACACGCCAAGGTCGTGTTGAGGGGTGAATGCAAGGTCTAAGGTTCGATTGATTGACGAGAAGAGGTCTTGTCCATCGGTTGACCCTGAGCATGAAGAGAAGCGTTCATCTCCGTCCCGGTCAATAAATGCTCGAGCGATGAGTTGCGTTCTCGGGAGATTTGTAAGTCTGAAGCTTAATTCCCCGGAATGGGCAGGATTGAGCTTTTTGAGGTGAATACGTTCATTGGTCTCGGCATTGAGGAGTTCCAAGAATAAAGGACCCGTCGTCTGTCGCGCATCAAAGAGTTCAAGTGCCCGAGCATCAATACTTCCAGATACACTCGTCTGATCTTCTGGGCAATCAAGAGAGTTCACGACAATCGGCGCTTCAGACTCAAGGTTGTCGTTTGGATTCGTTTCAAAGGTTATAAGCTCGCTAAAGCCCTGGTCACCACCGCCAATGTTCTCTTCTAGGCAAGGCGAAAATTGAAAGTCTGCATCGTTATCCCAAAATATGCGGAGTTCATGTCTACCAGGCAGTAACTTGGATAATGAGAGTTGTCTTTGTTCCGCTTCCAACGTCGCGAGGTATGAGATGTTAAGAACGGTTTCAAAAGTGGCAGTTCCTTCGTCGTGTATGGTCTTGATATGCGCCAATAAGTCCGCCGCTGGGTCAAAGTCGACCTCTGGGAGTACAATTTGACCAGACCAAGCCGTGTTGCCAGCACTCGGTCCACAGAAGGAACGGCTGAATTCAATTTCATAGGGCTCATTCTGTGCCCTAGATAACCGGGTTCGACCTAGCCACAGATCATGTTTCTCATCAGAGATGATTTGGTTACTTCGAGCAGGCGTGGGGCATCGATCGATTCGATCGCTCTGGTTAAGGTCGATAAACGCTTCGATGTGAATCGGGAGAGTGAGAGTGGATAGGTTAAGCTCAAATACTCCATTGATAGCGTTCGTTTTGAAAACGGCAATATGTCCAGTCAATTCATCCCTTGCTTCGATGATAATTTGAGCGCCAGTATTCTCTATGGAGCCGGGAATGCCGGAGACGAGAATGTCTTGAGCGAGCCTGGCTTGTGGGTTATCGCGGTTTGATTGTTGTGGCTCACCAGATGTTGTCTGAGTCGTGTCTTCTGCAGGTGTACAGCCCAAAAACAGGGCGGTTGTCAGGACTATCCAGCGTAAGCATGGGGTGGGCATAAGAATTTGATGTTCTCCTGATATGTACGCGTGCATATTATGATCAGATCAATATCAATAGAGGTACCATGAGCGGAACATATGGCGCAATCTTAGCCGCTGGCTTGGGCACGCGTTTGCGCCCCCTAACATTAACATGCCCAAAACCGAAACTTCCAATTTGTGGTCGTCCGTTATTGGAATATGGAATGGACCTTTTGGAATCTGCGGCACTGAAAGGGGTTGGCATTAATGCTTTTCATTGTGCAGAGTCGTTTGAATCAGGTTTTGAAGCTCGGCCATTTCCCGTACAGGTTTCGCATGAAGATCAATTATTGGGCACCGGAGGGGGGTTAAAGCGGATTGCATCACTCTTCCCGAAGGGTCGATTGGTATCGATCAATGGCGATGCTTTGTTGGATTGTGATCTCGCACCGATGGTCGAGCGGCATATTGAAAGCGGCGCTGTTGCCACCATGGTTTTACGCCCTGTCCCTAGAAGCTCTCCCTTCGCCCGAGTCGGCTATGATGAAGATCAACGCATCTATAAGATTTCTGAAGTTGAAGCGCCGGATGTTGATTCTCGTGAGCTTAATTTCAGTGCTTACACGGGGGTTCAGATTGTGGAACCTGAACTTCTAGAGTTTGTAGATAGCGGACCCTGCGACGTCATTAGAACAGGATATCGTCGTGCGCTTGAACGAGGGCTGCATGTACGTGCGGAGTTCGTGCATGGGCTCTGGTTAGACGTGGGAACTCCCGAAAGGTATTTCCATGCCAATAAACATCTTGCCGCATTATCCGAGCATGAGCGTCAGCGCTGGAGAGTACCCCCTTCAGCTCCTGGGATTAATGCGCGTAGCTGGGTGCATCCCCAATCTTCTTTGGGAGATGGATGTATGATTGGTGATGGCGTCGTAGTGAACTCGCCAAGTATCTTTTCAGCATCGATCGAACTGAGTGATTTTGTAGGTGTAGGGGCACTGAATATCACGCAGTCGATGACCGGTTTCATCGGTTATGAGACCGACGGCGCTACTCAGTACATCGAACTAAAATCACCGTGATGTTATCAGTTCCACCATTTTGATTAGCGATTTCGATGAGTTTGTCACAACACGCCTCTAGGTCAGCATTCTCGTTTAGAATTTGCTCCATCCCATCGTCCGTAATCATGCCAGACAGCCCGTCAGAGCAGAGCAAAAAGACGTCGCCGCTCTCAATCCGATGCTCGGAGACATCTACTTGAACCGTTTCCTTCATTCCAAGAGCTCGAACAATGACATTCTTGTGAGGAAATGCTTCGATCTCCTCTGGTGTCAGCTTCTTCATCTTGATGTAGTCATTGAGTAGGGAATGGTCTTCTGTCAAGAGTGTGAGAGCGTTTCGGCGATGGAGATAAACTCGACTATCGCCGACGTGCCCTATGTAGCATTTGTCGTCGTGAAAAAACGTAGCGACAATGGTTGTTCCCATACCCTTGAGCCTTGCATCTCGAGATGCTGACTCAAAGATACGACGGTTGCTGAGTTTAATGCCTGTGGACATTCGGTTCTCATCATAGAGCTTCTCTTTGTCCATCTTGTAGGGCCATGTGATTTCACCGTCAGACCGTGTGGCACGAAAAAATTCGGCAAGTGTCTCCACGGAAAGTTGGCTAGCGATTTCGCCTGAGGCATGTCCGCCCATCCCGTCAGCAACAATGAACAGATCTTCGTCTCGACACAAACGAAGGCTGTCTTCGTTGTGACTTCGTTTCATGCCTACATGCGTTCGTCCAGCAGCTTCAAATTTAACGGCTCCCAAAGTTAGACTCCTGTTCACGCTGAGTTCAGAATAATGGAATAGCAGAGTTTTGGTCCTAGCTCAAAGATCACATGCATCCAATGTGTTCCCGATTGTTTTTTTATTGACCATGTATGCTTAGAGTTTCGATGACACTTACTGATTTAACAACTTTTGACCTGTCTGCAAAGGGACCCTTATGTATATGATGAACAAGGGTAGAGCATGACCAACCCAATTGAGGTGCCGTTCTAATGAATTCGAAAAACATTCAGACATCTCTCAACATTAGACGTAGGAAACGACTAGTCTATACGCTTTTGGTGATTTTCGGACTCGCAGGGTGTGAGTTGGAGAGAGGCGAAAATATCAGATCTCAAATAGATGGCGGTGTGAACGGTGATGCCTTTGCGTGTTCAGGCGAATATTTGAGTTTATTTCCTGAAGCTTGCAATGGCTATGATGATGACTGTGATGGCACGATCGATGAAGGCATCGTCAGTTGCTCCGTTCCTCGGGCAGATCTCCCCTTCAAGAATTGCAACACTCTGTGCTGCTTCGGGGATTCTGCGTGTGAATCGGGGCAGGTGTGTCAGCCTCTTGATGGTCAAGGTCGTTGCGGTGATCCTTGTCAAGATGGTGAGTTGAGACTTTGTTCCTTTGGTTGCGAACCTAAATTTCAAGCCTGTGTGGGGCGAGTTTGGGCGCCTTGTGATTCCGATAGACCGAAGACTGAAGAATGCAACGATCTTGATGATGACTGCGACGGTGTCGTGGATGAGGGCGGTGAATGTGCATCTGCTGATATGGGTGGGGATGTTGGGGTACTGCTAGACGCAGCCTCTGATTTAGGATCAATTGATCTGGGGATGGTGGTGGATTCGGAGGTTCCCGATGCGACGGTAGAGATTGTGGATAGTGCGATCCCTGAACCAGAGTGTCGTCGTCATTCTGCGTGCCCTCGCTTTCAATTGTGTTTGAATAATCAATGCTCTTCAGGCTTGCCGGGCACATTTAATATCACCATCTATTCTGCGAGGATTGGGGATTTGCCGGGCGATTCACCAGACATGTTTGGCGAGTTGAAGATTGGTATGAATGTGGCGGGTACCACGGAATATGTAGATGACGATGATACGCCTACTTGGAATCACCGGGTTCGGGTCGGTCTCGATGTGCAGCAAATTTTGGAGTTATGTATTTGGGACCACGATGGCTTTTTGAATGGCAATGATCTTGCGGGGTGTAGTCAATTCTCATCGGAAACAATTATAGAAACCATCCGAGCATTTAGTGGGACTCGGATGAGCCCGAATTGGGCCACCTTCAGTCCGCCAATTACTTCAGGACAGAGTCTTGATAGCGTCTTTCTTCACGTGGATAGATTGTAGTCACTATCAAGGACCTGATCCCGCTTTAGGCAGACGATGAGACCGATGATACCCAAAAGGGTTAGCGTCATTGCGATTAGCTCTGCTTGAGTCGCTTCAATGCCAAAAAAGGTATACGGAGGATTAACTCGAATTTGCTCAATGAGATATCGCTCAATGCCGTTGAGGATAAGGTATGCAGAGAACATTACGCCGGGTCGGTGGATTCTTTTTCTAATGCTCCAGAGAATGGCGAAGATAGTCACAGCCATCAGAACTTCGTACAGTGGAGTCGGAAACACGGGGTTTGCCAGCACATTGCAGTATTTGCCTGTGCATCCTTCAATAGGAATCCCAGATGAAAGGACATTGTTTGGGTAGGTGTACCCCCAAACCCAATCCGGTGCGAAGCTGAGCCAATCCGGCTTCTTTGCTAGATTTTCGATGCCCCAGTCGCCATCCCCAGACAATTGGCATCCGATACGCCCGACCCCATAGGCCAAGATGACAGCTGGGCTGACAGCATCCATAAAATGAATGCCAGACATCCCTTTTTTTCGGACGTAAATGACTGTGCAGACTGTTGCTAGAATGAGCCCGCCATAGAAAGAAAGCCCAGTAAATCCAAGTAGCTGTCCAACCGGGTCTTTGATCAAGAGGTCTACGTGCTCTAAGTTGTGTGCTAACTTTGAGCCGAGAATACCCGTGAGACCTGCGATGACTAGAATGTTGCTAACATGTTCTTCAGGTGCGACGTTCTTGGTTACACTTTTGGGCTCAGGTAGCGCTTCGCGTTGTCCTTGGATAAATCGCGTGAAGCCAGTGAAAAGTCCAAAAACGAGTCCGCCAGCAAAATGTCCTCGGCTTGAGAGAATGAAGGACTGTGGATCCGCCACGAGGTCACCGTAATGGAGAAATGCCTCTACAAGCTTGAACCCAACGACAAAGCTCCAGAGGCTAGCCAAGGCGATTTCACTCGTTGACGGTGGTTTACCTTCGACGAAAGATTCTTGATTGGGGCCAAAAATCCCTAGTTCGGTCTTGCGCTTCAACTCGCGGGAAAGAATCAGACCACCAGTATAGATAGCAAGAATCAAGAAGAACCCAAAGGTTGCTATAGGGAGTGGAATATTTATTCCAAATAGGTCGTTGATCAGATGACTAATCGTTGGATACATCTAATTGTCCTCCAGCCAAAGGTGGCGTCGGCCACATACTGCGGTTTTTTCAAGCGCCTGGTCAAGAGTCAATCACTCAATGACCACCGCATGAGGGTATTTCTGTTGAGTCGAATATGTAAGCACGTTGGGTACATATTGTTGCGATTTCGGTTGAGCCAGTGAGTGAATGGGGGTGGGCGTTTGCACTGAAACTAACACTCATGAAAAAAAAGTCCGTCCTGAGTTAAGACATGAACTAATATCATATGCGGTCCGACTTTGATGCGCTACACTCGGAGAGAACTTTAGGTGACTTGGAACGAGCTAGTCTTCAACTGTACTGAAGCATAGTTCGCGTATCTAACGGGTTTTATCGAGGAGTGTCAGCTCCAGGCTTTAATATGTCCGAAGCTGAGGTAAATGTTCTAAATGGTTGAGCGATTAGTAGCGGGTTCAAAGCTTGGAGACTTTGAGTTAATCAAGTCTCTTGGGCAAGGGGGAATGGCCGAAGTCTTCTTGGCCAAACAATCAGGTATCAGTGGATTTCAACGTTTGGTGGCTCTCAAAGTCATCCATCCGTCCCATGCCGAAGACGCAACATTTATTGAGTCCTTGATCCAAGAGGCAAAGGTTGCGGTGCAGTTGTCACACCCAAACATTGCTCAGGTACATGACCTAGGCAAGGTAGACAATGTTTACTTTATTGTGATGGACTTTATTGACGGGAAAGACCTCTATCGGCTTCTGTTTGAGTCCTCCCATCAAGGTCAAAAAATTCCTACGGAAATTGCGCTCTTTATTGCGGAGCAGATTGCCTCAGGCCTTCATTACTGTCACGAGCGGAAAGACCATTATGGTCGCCCGATGAATTTAGTTCATCGTGATGTGAGCCCACAGAATGTGTACTTGTCTTGGCAAGGTGATGTTAAAATTTTAGACTTTGGGATCGCCAAAGTGAGTCATCGACTTCGCCATACCGAAGCAGGCGTCATTAAGGGTAAGCTGCAATATATGTCGCCAGAGCAGGTGACCGGCGAATCTTTGGATGCGAGGAGCGACCTGTTTAGTTGTGGTATCTGTTTGTTTGAAATGTTGGCTGGCGAAATGGCTCGGAGTGACGCTGACCCTCTTGACCTACTAGACAAGATTCGACGGGCTGAGTTTAAGTCTTTGGGGGTGATTCGTCCAGATCTGGATGGGCGAATCATTGATTTGGTGGAAAAGTCACTTTGTTTAGACCGGGAAGAACGATTTCAATCAGGTGCGGAATTCAGTCGAGCAATCTTACGGTTGAGGTTCGAGCTTTATCCGGAATTTAATCCAGGAGATCTGGGTCGGTATCTCCTCTCCATTTTTGGTGATACTCCTTTTTACCTTGAGGATTCTCAGCCAAGCATCACCACGCTCCATGAGGAGTTTGGAGAATTGTCGGTGTCAATCTCGTCAAGCGTCATCTTTGGGGAAAGCGACCATGGTGCGACGTCTCGCACCGATGACAACTCGATAATTGGTGACGATACGGTGGATATTGACCGTGATTCTCTAGAGGACGACGGGGGCGAGAGTGTCGTAGAAGACACGTTTGTTGGTTCTAGGTCGACGCTTCTGGATGATGGACATAACTCGGTCCTCGATGGTTCGAGCATGGAGCGCACGAATTTGTTTGAGGCGCCGCGACTGGATCGAGCCAACCCGTTTAGTGATCCTTCAACCAATTCTCATTTTGGTCATATGTCGCCTGCAGCGAAAGCTGATCCGGTGCGAGCCCCACACAAAGATGAGGGAGGCAAAGTTGCCGCAACTGCCTCGGAATCTGTGCATACAGATGGTGTGCCGGGACAGCAGCAGGACAACTCGCATAAGCAATCTAAGGGCACTGTTGGAAAGTCAAAATCAACACTCGAAGAGTTTGGGGGAGCGGCGGATGGAGATAATCCCTTCGACGCCTCGATTCAGATGGAGGTCGAAGCTGCTTCTAAAACGGGTTTTCGGGTTCTAAGCCTCGAGCCTTTCAAGCGAATTTCGGCACGCCTTAGTCGAGGTGACACATCCTCTAAGATTACATTAGGCGTTCTTGCCGTGCTCCTTGTTTACTTCTGCTTTTTTCTCTTGCCTTCATCTCTGGGCAATAGTGGACCAGACGTTTTGACTGTCCAGTTGAATACTGTGCCTCCGGGTGCGCAGATCTATGTCAATGGTCAGGACACAAAACGAGTGACCGATACAGATATTTCTGTTCCGGTTAAGGGCTCAACGAGTATTTTGATTACCCTTGAAGGTTATCAACCGGAAGAGATTGAGATGAATCGAGAAGCGAAGCAAAAGGTCGAAGGCGGCACGGTCACACGCACTCTCACTCTGGTGAAGCAGTAGCCAATCTATAGAATAACTTTGAAACCGATTAGAGCGGTGGTTAAGCGATTAACCTCTTGAGACGTTTGATACGTTAATGGTGTATCGGGATCGGTCACAGTGTCGATGTGATTCGACTCTCCCGCTCGTTCTATTGTCTCCGATGACATGAGTCCTGTCAGAGCAAGCGAAATTCGGTCATTGATGGGGATCAGCACGCGTGCGCGCAACACAAAAAGAGTGCCATTGCTTAGGGGGGTCGTGACATTGGCTGATTGGCTCGAAAAGATGGTTGTTCCATAGTCACCGCTCACAGTGAGTTGAGCCCCGGGGATTCTTATGTCCATTGATAACTTCACCCCGACACTCCCCGAGGTAGATGTCAAAAATAGGGGAACTGGCTCACTTTCCTGAAATTGATGGCGCTGCAGGTGCAAGCTAGGCCCGGCGCCGATTGCGAATGCAGATTGGCGCCAGTGATACATCGGGGAGAATTCGATGAGTTGACCTTCGTTGGTAACCTCGAAGGCCTGGTTTTGGTTCAGGACTGGTGTCTGGAGTTCCGTCGACCCAAAACGATAATCGAGGACCGAAACTGAAGCGGTATACTCGGGTGACCAGGCGTATGTAAAATGAAGCCCCGTTGTCAAAACAATTGGTTTTGCTTCAGCCAGACTCAATATACTCCGTATCTCAACATTTGATTGGAAACGACGTTCAAACTGACCTACTCCGAACTCCAAATAGCCTGACATCTGCTGAGATGAGGTGGAATCTTTAGCGCCTTTATTTGGAAGTTTCTCTCTCAGTGTTTCTCCGCTCCCTACTCGATCACCTGAGCCAAGATGTAGGCGTTTTCCATTTTCATCGTAGGTATAATCTTCCAACCGGCGAATGCGATCAGAGGTGCCCTCGTTTTCCGGCTTTGGTCTTGAAAAACGGAGGACCTTTAGCGGTACAAAGCCAACGATTTTGCCCGACTCGATCCGAACCCAAGTACTCAAATTTTCCTTGTTCAGGATCGTGACTCTGTCCCCTTTGTATAGCCGTCCGTTGTCGATAAACGCCTTACCTGGCCCAGCCTTTACGTTGACGACTTTTAACTTTATCTCGGCGGTCTTACCCTCCAAGAGTAACTCTGCTGCTTCACCGTATCCAAAGGGATTGACCATTAAACAGACTAAAGTGCATATCTTTAAACCGAGCTGATTGACTCTTTCTATTGCGTGCAGACATTGGATTTTCATTTGGGCGCCACCAAATTCATATTACTTCTGTATCGAGCGAGTGATTTTCTCAATTTGTGAGCCAGTTTGGGTCTTACAGCATACTGATCATCACGCTCAGATGGATCGGCCTTGAGATCAAATAGCCGCCATCGTCTTTCGTTGCCATCGTAATGTAATTTCATGTTGTCCTCGATGAAGCTCAGAGAAAATCGGTCCGTTCGATTGGTAAGTAGTTCTGATAAGATTGGAGTTTTGCGTTCGTTGTCCTCGTCCAATAGGCGAAGCAGTGACAGTCTAGCTTCATTGACGGGAATTGCTTTCCGATTCGCATTGGATACCTCTGAAAGGGTTGGAAATATTCGGGTTAGGCTGACAGGGTGATTAATTGGTCTTGGGCGTACTCCGGGGATGCGAATGAACAAGGGCACTTTTTGCTGTACCTGCGATAGTGGCATTAATCCCTCATCACGATAGCTTTCTCCAAAGTCATGTCCTTGTTCCGAGGTGAGCACCACAATCGTTTTGTTCCAGTCCGTGCGCTCTCGTAGCGTCTTAAAGAGAGGAGCGAGCATTTCATCTACATATCTGAGTTCGTGATCATATTGAGCAACAACATCTCTCCCAAAACGTGGGATGCCCATATGCTCCAAATACTCTTCCCGTGGGTCGATGGTATGCGCCCATAAGAAAAATGGTCTGTCGGTCGGCGCTGCCTGGAGAAAATTACGGGCGCGTTCAAAAACAAGTTCTGAGCTAGCCACGGTTTTTGTTCGACCCTTTTCAGCGACTCTGGGCTGCCAGATGGCGAAACCATCGTCGAGACCAGATCCCTCGCTAAAATACCAATGACTCAGGAATGCCGCGGTGGCATAGCCGCGTTGTCTTAAAATCTTGGTGATCCAGGGATTGTTTTCGAGAAATCGTGGCCAGTTTTCCTGGGTACGCGCCATTTCGGATGCGAACTGACCGGACAAGAGGCTTGCAAGACCGTAGCTGAGTGTTGGTGAAGGTGTATATGCT
>JBMYRY010000019.1:0-14239 GCA_049602795.1 Bradymonadia bacterium | reverse complement strand
GCGATTGTGGCGGATATCGGCACGTTGCAGCGATTGCCTCGCATTGTCCATCCAGGCATCGCCCGTGAGTTGATTTATACCGGTAGGGATTTTGGGCCTGCCTATGCTGCACAGATTGGCTTGGTTAATGAGGTATGTCCTGATGCGAATGCGGTCTTGGAAAGAGGCGTAGAACTCGCGAGCCAAATCGCTGCTAATGCTCCACTCGCGGTGCAAGGGTCAAAACACGTTCTGAATCAAAATGAGATGTATGACATCGATCGGGGATTGGAATATGTCGCAACCTATAACGCGGCTCATTTGATGAGCCGAGACTTGGGGCATGCAATTGAGTCGATGGCGATGAAGCAAAAGCCAACTTTCGAAGGTCGGTGAATCAACGCGTCTTCTAGAACGATTGCCTACCGCATCTAGCTAAGTATAGGTAGACCTTGGCTCTAGACACACCATCGTGGTTTGGGCTTCGTTGGGTTGTTCAGTAAGGGCATCGGTTATCGATAGCCGAATACGATGAGGTGCCGGTCTGAGGTTCGGGTAACCTGTAAGTGTCCAAGACCCGCACGAGAGAGTTGCATCTCGACTTCTGCAGGGCGATATGCAGCATGCAGCGAATGCTCAAAATCTTTGCGTAAGACTTCCGGTTCGTCGCGTGCATAAGCCTGCACTAATTCATCAACTTGCTGTTTGCTCTCTGGGCGCATCAAGTCCATGACAAAGATTGGCGCACCGGCACGAGCGTGATTTGAGATGGTTTGCCACATGACCATCGGGTCATCGAGATGATGAAGCAGTGAATTGCTGATGATGCCATCAAAAGCAGTGGGCAGTGTTGCGCTAGGAAGATAATGAAGTTCAAGTTGTACGCGTTGCTCAAGATTCGCTTGATTGAGGCTTTGACGGCCGATTTTAAGCATTTCTTCTGCTCCATCAACACCCAAGATCGTGTAGATGGGAAACCGCCTCGCGAAGCGAATGGTTACATCTGCTGGACCACACCCTAAATCCAAGATGCGACCCGTCTCTTGACGATCAAATACGCGTGTTGCTTCATCGCAGAATGCTTCATGGGGGACAGTAAAGTCAGCATTAGCGTATGCCAGAGCTTGAAGTGGATCATTCATTAAATCCGGTTCTGGAGTTCTCTTCATGTCGGTTCCTTGGGTCTAGTGTTAATGTGTGCGAAATCCGGCTGCCTCGGTCCGAAATGAACATCGGCGCTCTTGATTTCTTCTTTCATGCACACCAGAGCAAATTGCGTCGTCTGATATTCAATACACGGCGATATCTTACTGCGATTCAGTGTAGATCTTGCAAGAACTTATGCTGACCACCATTGAGCCTTAAGCAGCTGTTCAACGTCGTGCCTTGTGGGTGGACGACACCCGGTTTGTTGACAATTTAGACCGGCGGCGGTGTTTGCAAATAGAAGCATGTGATGAAGGTCCTCATCCGTAAGCGCATGGACCTGAACCTGTGGTTTTTCAAAACGGTCAGTTAGCCAGAAGGTTGTTGCGCCTTGGAACGTGTCGCCAGAGCCAACCATATCCCCATTCACAGTCAAGGGGAGTGCTGGAGCTTGATTTGTTGCCCCCTCTAGCGTTCTTGCAAACGAACCCTGACCGCCCATTGTGAGAATGACTAATGGAATATGATGGGTTTGCTGAAGTTCTTGAAGGATATCGATCGGATTGGCGGATGGATAGAGGACTTTAAGGTCCTCTTCACTGAACTTTAGTACATCACAGAGACTGAACGCGGTATTCAGGGAGGCTTTGTATGTCTCCAAATTTTCGATTAAGGACAGTCGAACATTGGGATCAAGGGTGATGAAGGTGTCGTGTTGCTTTAATGCGAGTACAAGTTCAAGCCAGATCTTAGCATCCTTTGCATTCGCAAGTGTGAGAGAGCCAAAATGAAAAGCAGTAATCACATCCGGGATTTTCTCCAGCAGGTCATCCGTCTCCACTTGTCTGTCAGCAGTATTTTCGCGATAGAATCCGTAGTTTGGTTCACCATTATGGTCGATGGAGACAACAGCTAAAGCAGAAGGCGCAGAAACGCGTTCCGTGACTAAGGGCGTGACGCCAACCTCCACAAGCCGATTAAGTAATCGGTTACCGAAGTAATCGGATGAAAATGGACAGAGGAAGCCTACTTCTCCACCCAGCCTAGCCATGGCAATCGCACAGTTGTATGGAGAGCCTCCCGGAATGCCTTTATAGATCATCCCCTCTGGCTTACTCGGATCAAGTTGGATGAGGTCAACTAAGCTTTCTCCCGCGCTGATGAGCATATGATACTCCAGTTTACATTTGCTTCATCATCAGGCCGACAGAGGGGTTCGTCAAAAAAACTGCCGGTTCGTCAACGCGTAGTCATTATCTACGAGTAGAGATACGCGGTAAGGGTTTTATACGATTGACGTAGCGCACTTAATTTCTTGAATTGTTCGAGGGATTACGTTTGAAATATGGACGATTGAACTCAGAAGTAAGGACATTCATGTTACCATTGATAGAGTCGTTAACGTCTGCGGAGAAAGCGACCGTTGGGGAAGATTGGGCCCGTCGAGCAAGGCGCGAAGCTGAACTTCATTTGCGTTTCGATTCTCTGTTTCAAGCTTTACGAGCCCATCAAGCAACGCCGACGGTGGTTACCCTTGCTGAACAAGCGAGCAACGATAGTCAGGCGCATGCCCAGAGTTATCGAAAGCTGGCGAGTGCCTTTGGTGTACACACGGACATTGGAGATGCGATTCGCCTCGGGCCACTGGCCCCGAGTGGATTGAGCATTCTTGAACGAATCATTTACGAACTTGTTCAACTCTCGTGTGTTGAAGAAACACTCACCGGCTCATTGGTGGGACGAATCTATCAACAAGCGAAACACCCTCAGATCAGGCTGACTGCTCATCTCGCATTTCAGGATGAAATTTGGCATAGCCGACTCGGTTGGGCGCATTTAGGTAATGTAGCAAATCAAGTAAGTGTCGCGTGGTTATCGGCTCATGTTGTGGAGATGCTAGAGCGGTTGAAGACGCACGAATTGTACAAAGATGAGGTGTTGGGCGTCTCATCGACGAAATTGCTTGCCTATGGGGTTTTAGGTCGTGAGCAACGTCTCGATCTTCTACGAGATGGCATCAACACGATAATTCTGCCAGGTTTTGAAAGTTTTGGGATTGATGTGACTCAGGCACGTCAATGGTCTGAGAGTATGCTTTAATGTCGATGGGCACGAGTCAATTTAGACCTTGATAGCGTGGATTGGTCAACCATCGGGCAATACACTTGATTCGAAGCTGTAGTTGTCCAGAACGAGCCTTCAGTCGACCGATGTTTTGAATCAGTGAATGTTCGTTTCGACTTTTGAATTCGAAGGTATTGTGGTGGTGCATTTGGAAACGGATTCTCACTCAGAATGGATAAGACTGGTTTTGAAGCGTCGAAAAGGGCGTCCATCAGATAAAATAACCATCGCCGCGAACATTTTGGATAGAGAGCAGCGAACCACATTTGCCAATCCAAACGAGGCATGTGTAATCCCGCAAACTGAAGGTCCTTAACCGTATTGGGCTTGTATTTGAATCGATACGCAGACCATGTCTTTCCGTCGTTAGAGCCTTCCATTTGCAACTCAAATCTTTCCGTCGTCATACGCGCAAATAATCCATAGGTATTGATCAACATCAATGGACCAAAATATTGAGCGTCCACCAATCAGTAGACTTTTCGACTTTTGAAGAAGGTGTGTGCTTCGAAGGCGCATGACTCGAACCTCGGGTTTGTTGAGCGACCTTCATTAGATTGACCCCGGAAACTGCTAGAATCATCGTGAGGATACCCACATTGATGACCATATTTTTTGGCGGAGAGGATGGCAGGCGAAGATATTCAATTAGGGTAGAAGGAAGCCACTTTAGATCGTGGTTCGAGAAACACGCCAAGGTCAAACCGACGGTCAAGAGATTAAAGAACCCGTAGTTGCCGGTGGCGCCAACTGAACACATTAATCCAATGACCGAGCATCCCGCTAATTTTCTTCCCCAGCGTGCGGTCTCAAATGAAGTCTTTAGACCGCGCTCAACTGCCCACAAAAAGAAGGTTATGAGTCCGATCAGTAGCGTAACGCCAATGGAGTAGTCACCCACATATACCAACATGACTGTGGTTGCTAACATGACCCATAATAATGTTAGAGCACGCGATAGAGAGAAGATAAACAACCAGGGCATCGCAAGTTCAACGAAGTGGTTTATCCATACCCCGATTTGCCTGAAGGTTGGACCAAGTTGATAAATATACCACGCGCCTTGATGTGGAATGGGTTGGGTCCAGAAGTGAAAGTCAAGGGCCGTTAAGTTCTGCCAGGTTGGATCATGACTGGTGATTTTAACGACGCCGGATGACCAAATTAATTTGAAGAGAACAAGTCTGAGTAACCAAATGCCAGCGATCGCTGTTTGGCGGTGAAGTGAATTGGATAGACCGTTGAAGTCAGTTGACCTCAGTAAAATAGCGATGAAAACAAGCTCAAGAAGTAGGATGTCCCATTGGTATGACAGAAAAGGCTGGCTACTTCTAAAGAGCGAGAAATATAAGAGCCAGATCACCGCTAAACACCGCCGTGGGAACCGCCCGAGACTTACACATATTGATAGAATCGTACCGAGCAGGAGTGCGATGTGTATGGCAAGGTCACTGGTGCCTATCCAATGGAACACATTGACATGGGCAATCAGACTTCGGACATCGGTTAAGTTCAGCTTATCCAAACCTGGCAGTGTCTGGGTTACGGGCACAATGCCATCTGCACCAATAAGCCCGATTGCTTGAGTCCAGAATGAGACAAACGCGATGAGGCAGGTCACTCCAATGGTTCGGATGTAAAGGCTGTTCGTCAGACTAGAACTGTATGTCGTGGGCGTTCGGGGTCTTTCTTTGCCCACTTCATCTAAGGTCAACTCGGTCATGACTGTTGAAGCTCCATGTTCTAGATGACTGAGAGTATAACTTGTTGTCGCCGCGTATTGCGTCTCGAATCAGGATCTAGCACCGACGCCGCGCGAGTGCTAGTCTTGGTTTGAATGTCCTTGGACTCATATCCATTCGGTAAGGGGGAAGTTTTGATGCGATTGATGGCGAGTGTGTTCCTTTTGGGGTTTGTTGCATGCGCAGATGACTCGTCGTCACCGGTTTCAACACCGTTACCTGCCATACCTGATGCTCGAACCGGTGGAAACGACGCACAGTTGAGCGACGCCGAACCCTCTATTGCAGATGCTTCACGAGAGGTTGATGTCCAGGTCAATGTAGCGGACCAGGGCGATACCGATTGGCCGTCGGGTCCGAGTGAAGATTCCTGTGGGCAATTTCCACCCGTTACGAACGGTTTTCAGACTGGGTCAGGAACAAATTTTGGTGATGTCGCCGGTGATTTTACGGTCCAACAGTTGGACGGAAGCGATTGGACGTTTTCCGAGAAGTGGACGGGATGCGAAAGTTACGTCTTTTTTACTTTCTTTAATTTAAACGCGAATGTGGCATCCGCATCAGAGGCGCTCTGGGAAAGTCGTTTAGATGAACTGTTTAGAAAAGCGGATCGCAATGTACGGTATTTCTTTATGTCGGATGAGTCGGATGAATCAGCGAGAGTCGCTCGATTAACCGCGCTCCGGGCTCGCCTCTTAGAAAGAATGAGACCTCGGCTTAGTGATGAGAGTGAGTTGATTCACTGGGCGAACCGGTTTCATTTTGTGACGAATCAAGCCCGTTCCATACCTGGCAGCTTGGGTGATTTTCTTAATGCATATCTCAGGTATGCGTCCAGCGCTTCTAGCGGCGTTGATTTGGGGGATCGGGGCACCGCGTATCCGCCCTTGCCCAATGCATTCGGTATTGATCGCTTCCAACGATTTGATCCTGTCGGAAGCCTTTCTCTTGCCGTTGGTCAGCCATCTGCATTGTCCATGGCGGCGTATACGGCGGGATTCTACAATCATATGGGGAAATTGTACCAAGCACTGATCGATGACCCTCCGCTTCATACAGTGTCACTATTGTCGGGCGCTCAAACAGAAAGGCATTTCACTGTACCGATTGATTTACCAGCAGACGTTGATTGGGAGACCATTACTCGAGCAGAAGTAGAAATACAGGTTCATTGTCCAGCGATGAATCCATTCGCTTGCTCTGAGTGGGATCGGATTGGTCGCATTGAATTATGCCGTGACGTTGAATGTACTCAGAAGGACGAAATTGCTCGATGGATCACGCCTTATTGGCGTCGTGGAACACGACGATGGTTTCTGGATGTGTCTCCCTTTGTAGCGTTGTTGAGTCAGCCGAACTTGCAATTGGAGGAGCCCGTCCCGGAGGGCGGTACTGCTGGGACCGCAGGAACCGCTGGAGACGGGGGCGCAGGGGGCGTAGAAATGCCGGTTAACGCCGGTGGTAGCGGTGAGTCTGGTGAGGCAGGCGCTCAAACTCAAGGAGGGCAATCAGGTGCGAGCGGCAGCGCAGGCACTGAAACGCCCGAAGCAGGATCGGGCGGTGCAGGCATTGGTTCTGGTGGTGCATCGGGCGGCGCAGGCATTGGTTCTGGTGGTGTATCGGGCATGGAAGAGGCAATGGTACCGGATGCTCGTCGGTTCATGAGACTGATTATGGGACCAAATTGGGAGCGCAAGACTGAACGCAATGTAGAAATAAAGTTACACCTATGGGCGGTAATGCAACCTAAGCCCAAGCATGTGTTTCCTCTCTTTCGTGGTGGCTCATTCAATCCTGATTTCGATAGCGGTCGCCCGACAGTTGAATTAGAGCTCCCTCCAGGGATTAATCAAGCCAAGCTGATCTACATTTTGAGCGGTCACGGACAAGATGGCGACAACGCTTGCGCCGAATGGTGTGCCCATAAACACATCTTTTCAGTCAATGGGACTGAGAATTTAGTGGAGCCAAGTTCACCTCGAATGACGAGCGTCGGATGCGCCGAACTCACAGGGCAGGGCGTAGTCCCTGGTCAATGGGGAAATTGGAATCAGGGGCGGGCGTATTGGTGTCCAGGGCTTCCTGTGCCGAATCTTGAAATCGATGTGTCAACACAGATTACGCCAGGTGCAGTTAACCTTTTCGAGCATCGTGCAAACGGTCCGAGCGGTTCTCTCACGGGCGGTAATATTGATCTCTCATCTTACCTGGTGGTGTATTAGAGTGATGCTTCCGATTAGGAGAAAGAAGCTATTCTGTTCTTGGAGTTTCCAAGAACCATTCTACAAGCGTTGAGGCAAAGCTGCCCGTGAGTGCCGGTCCGTGTGAGCCTCGTTCAATCGTGGCTAATCGTACGTTGGTCCCGTCTTTACAGTCATGGAATTCTTGTACTGTCGTTTCCCGACCGGGTCGATTGTTGTCGAGGTCTAGTCGCTCGAGATCTCGAGTTGATTGACATTCATTGTGTGCCGACCACCAGTTTACATTGCCTTCAGCGCTTGGGTATGGACCAACGAAGAAAGGCGATGAGTCATAACAGCCTGCGTTAAAGCTACACATGAAATATTCGGTCCACATGGTCCCGATTTCTTCGGTTGTCGCTGCGAAACAAACATTTCGGCATGACTGACCCGGATCGCCAGGACTACAGGCTTGAATGCAGGTGTTTAGGGTTTGGCAAGCTTCAACAGAGGTGCACGACTCTAGTTCACTCGGGCAGGTTTCTGCTTCGCACATTGGGCGTTGCGAAACAGGGACGATATCATTTGTTCGACCGAAATAACGAATGATGAGGTCCCAGGTACCGTGAATATTATAAATGGACACTGGTTTTGTCGGCACGCAACGGTCGTCGGCATCGAATGAGGAGCCTGCGAGTGCGCCCACATGCGTGACAAGGTCAGCATGATCACATCCCATTCTATAGGACATGAATCCACCGTTTGAATGCCCCATTACACCAATGCGTTGTGCGTCAATATTGAAATAGCGCTGTGCCTCTTCAATGAGCTCTCTGAGATATGAATCATCAGTATCTGGAGCCCCATTGAAGTTACAGCAGGCGTCGGTTGCACTCCAAAAACTGGCACCATCATTGTTTGTTCTACCTTGTGGCATAATGAGCAGGATCCCCCGTTCTCGGGTAAGATTACTCAGACCCCAGTATGCATCATGCCAGGTTGATGAGCCGGTGTAGCCGTGAAGAGAAATGAGAAGTGGCATCTTGAGACCTTGGTCATACTCGTATGGCAGTGCATATACTGCTGGTCTATCTCCTCCCAAATAAGCTGGTGGCGTCGGGGGGGCCTCAACCATCATGTCTTGATTGATCTCACCATCTGCTTGAAAGATTGAAACGTCCGTTGTTTCGCTCGACGGTTCATTGTCCATCGTCACATCATTATTGTCCGAGCACCCGACCAAGAAGGCGATCATGACAGCGATGGGGAGTCGTGAAAGCAGAGTGTGGGTATTTTGGTTCATAGGTATGGTCCTTTTCACATCTAAGTACGGGCATCTAAGAAGAGAAGAGTTGATCTTCGAGTTTTCTCCCTCTCAAAATGCTGCGATAAGTCCAGCCGTTTTGGTTTAGGGTTTCAATGACTTGGATGTCAATGCTGTCTGTTTGTTCTGTATCGTACGCAATAATCAATGTTCTGGGGTCTTTCGTTTCGACTGAAACAACCGCTTTTTGCTCGTTAAGCCAGTCCCGAAATACCTCTAGATCAGCATGTTCGATTTCAAGAGTAAGGTAATCGATCCTTGACGTGGTCTTGTGATCGACTTCTGTCAATCGACCCAACTCGAGTAAGAAGGTTCGATGACACAAGTCTTCTAATTCGTCTAGATTATGACTGCTTACGATGAGTGTTGTTGATTGTCTTAAGTGCTGCAGCAACTGCCGAATGTGGCGAGCAGTCTCTGGGTCCAATCCCGCCGTTGGTTCGTCTAGAATGATGATTGGCGGTTTGCCAATCATAGCTTGAGCGATAGAGACTCTTTTTGCCATGCCGTGGCTCAGCGTGGTCGGACGAGCATTGTAGCTTGTTTCGAGTCGAACGGTTTGAAGGACTCGTTTAGCTTCGTCCACTGCCTCTGCGGCTGAAAACCCCTGTAAACGCGCCAAAAATACAAGTTGCTCTCCGATGCTTTGCGCAGGATTGAAGAGGGCGTCCTGGGGCAGTGCTCCAATGATGTTTGTGGCATCGTTGGTGGAGCGCGGACGTCCATTGATCATTACGTCACCAGAGGTGGGTCGCAGGAATCCGCAGATGAGGCTCATAAGCGTAGATTTACCGGCACCGTTTGGACCAACTAAGGCAATTGAGTCGCCTTGATTGATCATAAAGCTTACCGCGTTAAGTGCGACTTTATTGCCAAACTTTTTGGTTAGTTCTCTTGCTTCGATCAAGGCGTTCATGACGTCACATGTCTCCTCTGTTAAGCAGGAGGTCCGCAAGCCACAGAAAGAATACACTTTGCCCGATTGCGATGGGTGCCAGGGACAATGTCTGTATGCCATAGAGGCTTACGAGGTCAGTCAATTGGTGCCCAGGAATCAAATAGCCGATTGGACTGAGTATAGGATAGTTGTCGATCACTGATCCCACACCCCAGGCGCTGATTGACCAAATGAGAACGGTCCATAACATTGCTCGTCTGGGTGTTGATGCAAAGACTGAAGCGAGGGCAATCAGCGCAAGAATGGGCATCGATACCAGAAGAAAGTTAAGACCCGATAAGCTAAGCGCCCCGACTTCCTTTGCAAATGTAATCGAGCCCCAACTTTTGAGGTAAAGTGTAGTGATGAGTATGGCCAAAAGGATGAAAGTACTCAAAATACTCACTTGCCCGAGAAAGCGCCCGAGTAGAAATGAACGACGGCTTGCTCGAAGGGTCAAAAAGCGGATGGTGCCCCGCTGTAAGTCACTGACCATTAGATCGCTAGATACAAGGAGAGGAATTGTGGGAAAGACAAACAAGCCAATATACCATATCGCAGCCGTGACATAGCTGGGCCATTTGGCTAAACCTGCAAACTCTTCATTCGTCAGACTTGTATCGTTGAAAAGACTCTCGAGCGATGGGGTCACGAGGCTCTTTTTAAACAGCCAAGCCATAGGGTAGTGCATCCAAAGCGACCAAAGAATACCGAACAGAAGGATAACGACCAATCCTCTGGGTTTACGGATAAGTTGATTAATTTGCTCGGTTGTAAACAGAAGGATGTGCTGCATTTACGTGGCTCGATGGTGAACATTGGCTAGGAGTATATGAAATTAGAGTAACGTTGTCACCACCCTCGCTTGTCTCGGTACAGTTGCGTGGTTTGCAAGACCTGTCTACTATGCGTCGTTCAAAATCGGAGTTGTTGATGTATTTATCCGTCCTTGTGCCAGTATTTAATGAAGCCGAAAGTTTACCTCATTTATTGGAGCAAATTGCACATGCTCTGGCACCACTGTCGAAGCCCTTTGAAGTCATTTGTGTTGACGATGGTTCGAATGATGGGAGCTTCGATGTTTTGCGAGAATTAACATCGCAGTATCCTATGTTGCGCGCTGTTCAACTTCGGCGAAATTTCGGTCAGACCGCAGCAATGCAGGCCGGTCTTGATTTATCTGAGGGTAGCTTTGTCGCATTCTTGGACGCTGATCTCCAAAATGATCCTGCAGATATCCCGCGAATGCTCTCTCATCTCATTGAGCATGATCTCGACATGGTCGCGGGCTGGCGCTCTGACCGACAGGACAAGCTTTTGTCTCGTCGGTTGCCGTCGGTCATCGCTAATCGTCTGATCTCCGCTACGACAAAGGTTCGATTGCATGATTATGGATGTTCTTTGAAGGTGATGACCGCCGACACGGCGAAACAGTTGCGCCTTTATGGAGAAATGCATCGGTTCATTCCCGCAATTGCGAACTGGGATGGAGCTAGAATTGCCGAAATGCCGGTGAATCATCGAGCCCGACAGTTTGGTGTCTCAAAATACGGGCTCAGTAGGACGATTCGCGTTGTGCTTGACCTGATGGTTGTTCTCTTTGTCCAAAAGTTCCGTTCAAAGCCCATGCAGGTCTTTGGATTAATGGGGATTCTTTCAACGTGCGTCGGGATTGGTGTTTGTGCGTGGTTGGCTGCTGACAAACTCATTAACGGCGCATCCTTGGCTAACCGTCCACTGCTATTATTGGGGGCGTTGCTCATCGTAGTGGGCATTCAATTATTGTCGACTGGTCTCGTCGCAGATTTGTTGTCTCGAACGTATTATGAATCTCAAGACAAACGAGCTTATTCGATCCGACGAGAATATCGTAGCGATGAAGTATCCGGCTATTCGAACGAATGAGTAAGCGTTCTCTCTGGCGATTGAGTATCGCGCTGATCCTGTCAACCCTACTTTTGACCGCCCTCCTTAATTTAGGTAACCCGGTGGAAATCGCGGAGAGTTTGGGGTCTTTGTCGTTAAGTTCGTTTGCGTATTGGCTAGGACTGTATGCGGTCCTCATCGTCATGAGAGGCGAGCGTTTAAAGGTTCTTCTCCCCACCTGTCGTAGACCTACGCTGATCCGTGCCATCGGGGTGCAAGGTGGTCTTAACCGTATCATTCCGTTTCGACTCGGTGAGTTTACGTTGCCGTTCTTGATACAGCAGCGGGAGAAGGTCCCAACGTCCGTTGTTGTGTATTCGCTTGTTTGGATTCGAATCATCGAGTTTGCATTGGTGATGACCGGATTCATCATTGGGTTAGTGCTTTATTTGCAGCCGCAATTTGCTGGGTTAACATCGAGCGTCATAGTTGGGGCCTCTTGTGTCGGTCTGTGGGGATTCGCCTTGATTGATCCAAGTCAGTTTGCGAAACGACTGGCGAGGTTACCAACGCCGCGCATGATTGGGTCACCCCGGCTGAAAAACGGATTGACTTCATTCATGGAAGGTCTCTCGACTGTTCCAGAACTGTCGTTGTTCGATCGAATCAAGCTCATGACTTGGTCACTGGTTGTTCACGGTTGCATTCTGTATTTGTACTTTGACCTGATGGATGCGCTTGGGGTCACCGTCTCGATCCCAGTCTTGTTGGTTGGCGTTGCTGCGTCTCAGCTCGCAAGCTCATTACCAATGTTGACCATTGGTAGTATCGGGCTACATGAATTGGGATGGGTTGGTGGCTTTACATTTGGTGGTTTGGCGCTCGATATCGCAGTGACATCAGGGGTACTCTCCCAGGTCATCACCTTGTTACTCGGTGTACTCTTTGTCGGCTTATTGTATCGCTGGCGTTCTTAGTGAGGCTGACTTCTTTAATCGGTAAACCGAAAAGCCTCGGATGGGCACTGGCGCTTTACGGTAGTGCCGCCGAAGTAGACGCTTAAGCGCGATGAATTTGCCATAACGTTCGTTATGGGCCAAAACGATGTAACTCGGTTTATCTCTCTTTAGTTCCTTAATGAGTTGTTTCCAGTTTGTTCGAGGGTCAAATGTCGTCGGCTTTGTTCCTCGCCGCCAGGTGTTGGTTAGGTTTGTTGTAAACACTGCAAGCGTTTTTGGGTATCGCGTAGCCGCGAGGCGGTTGGCGTGCACATAGATGGGCCAGGCTGCTCGACCCCAAACCCAAATTCGTTCCTCCGCTGTGGTGTTGGCTTTGATGTCCGCAGCGATCCGTTGCACGCCAAGATCCCGCGCCGTATGTCTCTGGTGTCGAATGCTCTTGAGTGCTCTCCAATCAGTTTTTGCGAAGGGAATGATGACGCTCACTAGAAGGAGGGTGATACCGAGGCGGGTGCGAATTGAGGTGAGGGACGTGAACCAACTGCTCACACCGACGGTGGCACTTGCCATCCAAACCAATGCAGGTAATGTCTGAAGATAGTATCCTTTGAAGAATCTGAAGCCCATTGTTAGCCCAATAAGGCTCACACCGAGTAAACCGGCTACGAGGAACCAACTGATCTTCGATGGTGGTAACTCCGATTGTCGTTTTGCCCTGATGTGGCGGCTCAAGAGACTCACTAACCCTGCAAATGCCAGGACCGTTGCCGTAGCACCGTACTCAAAAAAACCAAGCACTCCGTCGTTCAATCGGATCGCTTTTTCCGACCAGGTCAGTGTGTCGAGATATTTCCATCCACCTGGTGAGAAAAAATAGTGATGGATAAATTCCAGTAATTCTCCGTGATAGAGATAGAATATGAGAATGGGGCAAAAGCCCAATGCAAGCCCGGCTATAAGCGGTAGAGACGTTTTTGCGGTGATGCGTAGATGATCGAATAGTGTCTGTTCTTTGTGCACAGTGACCAGCAGTAGACCAATGAAGTAAAGTGGGGTGAGCACAGCGCCTTGTCGCTTCAAAATCCCTGCGAGTGCGAGAAGAATCCCTGTGCCGACTAACCAAGATGAACGCCGGGTTTGGACAAAGCAAACAAAGCAATTAAATGACCAGATATAAGGGACGATCATCCATGCCCCGTAGTTTACGTCCATACTGTCGACAATGGGTGCGAGGCAAAGATAGAGTATACTGCTGAAGATGCCCGCGTTGGGACCGAAAAGTCTCCATCCCCCGAAGAATATTCCGATGATAGCGAAGATGGACCAGAGTACGCCGGCACATTGAAGCGCACTAATTGTCATTGGGGCAACAGACCAAGTTAGTGCAGCAAGAAAGAAGGAGCCAGGGGCCTTCAATTCCAGGGTATCTATCAGAGGTAGACCGCCTTGATGGAGAAGTTGTGCACTGTAGGCGATCCCTGCCACATCTTCATTATGGAATCCATTCGTCTGAGTTGCCGGCCACCTCAGCCAAATATTTGCGATGAGGCAAACGATGAGTCCGACCAGATGCCAGCGGTATCTTTTTGTGACTGTTTCCATACGGTGACCTACCGACCTTCTCTTTCAATTGTCAAGATTCTCGCTGGAAACCTTTTTTGGCATTGATGGTTTATGGTACTTCGTATTCCTGTAACCAGAAGGAATGTGAACGCTCATGAGAGCTTTAGTTGATTTGCTAAAGAAGGTGCCTATTGATCTGGGTCAGGGCGCCGTAGCTGAATATACCGAGGGTAAGCAAATCGCGAAGCGATTGACGCCCGATGGTACGAACCGCACTGCGTTGGACCTCGGTGCTCGATATGGTGCCCAGAGCAAGTGGTTGAAGGCGCGCGGATATACGGTGACGTCCGTTGACATCGAGCCAAAATTTGATGAGTGCCTACATCTTGATGCGAATGTGCCCTTACCTTTCGGCGATG